>NZ_JBFUGN010000309.1:0-6202 GCF_056402895.1 Rhizobacter sp. P3_B12
GTCTCGTTCAGCACCTTCGCGCCGAGGCTGCCGCCGACCACCAGCACCTGCAGCGGGCCGCTGCGGCCGGCGAAGCGCTCGGCCGGCGGCGCCAGTGCCTCGATCTCGGCGCGCACCGGGTTGCCGGTCACGACGCCGAGCTTTGTCTGCTGTGCCGCCGCGCCGTCGAAGCCGAACGCGATGCGATCGGCCACCGGCAGCAGGCTCTTGTTGCTCATCAGCAGCGAGGCATCGGCATTCACCAGCATCAGCGGCTTGTTCAGCAGCGAGGCCATCAGCCCGCCGGGGAAGCAGACGTAGCCGCCCATGCCGAGCACCGCGTTGGCGCGGCGGCGGCGGATGATCTGCAGGCAGCTCCAGAACGCGCCGAGCAGGCGCAGCCCGCCGGTCAGCGTGTGCAGCAGGCCCTTGCCGCGCAACCCGCTGAACGTGATCGCATCCATCGGGATGCCGCTCGGCGGCACCAGCCGGTTCTCCATGCCGTGCGTGGTGCCGAGCCAGCTGACCGACCAGCCGCGGCTCTGCATCTCGCGCGCGACCGCGAGGCCCGGGATGATGTGGCCGCCGGTGCCGGCGGCCATCACGACGAGGTGCCTGGAGGCCGTGCTCATGCGCGCGCTCATGCCCGTCCCCCGCGCATCATCTGGCGGTTCTCGATGTCGACCCGCACCACGATCGCCAGCGCGATCAGGTTCATCAGGATCGCCGAGCCGCCGTAGCTCATCAGCGGCAGCGTCAGCCCCTTGGTCGGCAGCACGCCCAGGTTCACGCCCATGTTGATGAAGGCCTGCCCGCCCATCCAGATGCCGATGCCCTGCGCGAACAGGCCCGCGAACACGCGATCCAGCGCGACCGCCTGGCGGCCGATGTGGAACACCCGGCGCGACAGCCAGAAGAAGGCCGCGATCACGCAGGCCACGCCGATGAAGCCGAGCTCCTCGCCGATCACCGCCAGCAGGAAGTCGGTGTGCGCCTCCGGCAGGTAGTGCAGCTTCTCGACGCTCGAGCCGAGGCCCTGCCCCAGCACCTCGCCGCGCCCGAACGCGATCAGCGAATGCGACAGCTGGTAGGCCTTGCCCAGCGTGTACTTCTCGTCCCACGGGTTCAGGTACGCGAAGATGCGCTCGCGCCGCCATTCGCTGAAGGTGATCATCAGCACGAAGGCGCCGACCAGCACCGCGGTGATCAGGAAGAACATCCGCCCGTTGACGCCGCCGAGGAACAGGATGCCCATCGCGATCGCCGCGATCACCATGAAGGCGCCCATGTCCGGCTCGGCCAGCAGCAGCAGGCCCACCACCGCGACCGAGATCGCCATCGGCATCACCGCGCGGAAGAAGTTCTCCTTCACCTCCATCTTGCGCACCATGTAGTTGGCGGCATAGAGCGCGATCGCCAGCTTGGCCAGCTCCGACGGCTGGAAGTTCGTGAAGAACAGCGGGATCCAGCGCCGCGCGCCGTTGACGCCCTTGCCGACGTGCGGGATCAGCACCAGCACCAGCAGCAGCAGCGAGGCGGCGAACAGCCACGGCGCGCACTTCTCCCACAGGCTGACCGGCAGCTGCACCACCACCACCGCGGCGACCAGCGCGACGACGATCGACAGGATGTGGCGCACCAGGAAATGCGTCGGCGCATAGCGCGTGAACTTCGGGTTGTCGGGCAGCGCGACCGAGGCCGAATACACCATCACCATGCCGAGCGCGAGCAGCGCCACCACCACCCACACCAGCGGCTGGTCGAAGCCCTGCAGCTGCACCGGCTTGTTCGCCGACGCACCGGTCCAGTCGCGGATCGGCACCGACCCGTCGCGCTTGAACAGCGCTAGCACGCGCTCCTTCAGCGCGTCGAATCCGGAGCGGGCCGTTGCCGTGCTCATGCCTCGCTGCCCCCTTCCGCGGCGATCGCCCGCACCTCGTCGCAGAACACCTGCGCGCGGTGCGCGTAGTTGCGGAACATGTCCAGGCTCGCGCAGGCCGGGCTCAGCAGCACCGCATCGCCGGCGTGGGCGCGCGTGAAGGCCCAGCGCGTCGCGGCCTGCAGCGTCTCGTGGCGCTCGACCGTGATGCCCGAGCCCTGCAGCGCCTGCTCGATCGCCTCGGCATCGCGGCCGATGGTCGCGACCGCGCGCACGTGCTGGCGCACCGGCGCGAGCAGCGGGCCGAAGTCCTGGCCCTTGCCGTCGCCGCCGAGGATCATCACCAGCTGGCCGGGCGCCTTGTCGGCACCGAGCCCGTTGATCGCCGCGACCGTCGCGCCGACGTTCGTGCCCTTGCTGTCGTCGTAGGCCTCGACGCCCTCGACCAGCGCGACGAACTCGACGCGGTGCGGCTCGCCGGTGTACTCGCGCAGGCCGTGCAGCATCGGTGCGAGCGGGCAGCCGATAGCAGTCGCAAGGGCGAGCGCCGCCAGCGCGTTGGCCGCGTTGTGGCGGCCGCGCACGCGCAGCGCGTCGGCGGGCATCAGGCGCTGGATGTGCAGCTCTTCCTCCTCGACCGCGCCCTTGCCGCGGCCCTTGGGTTTGGCGGTCTCGTCGGCTTCCATCGCGCGCACCAGCCAGGCCATGCCGTTCTCGTGGACCAGGCCGAAGTCGCCGGGGCGCTTCGGCGCGTCGAGCCCGAAGCGCACGACGTGGCGCTCGATCGGCTTCGCAAAACGGCCCTTGCCCGGAAGGGGCGCCGGCACCATCGCCTCGACCGCCGGATCGTCGCGGTTGATCACCATCACCGCGGTCCTGCCGAAGATGCGCGCCTTCGCGCCGGCATAGGCCTTCATGTCGCCATGCCAGTCGAGGTGGTCCTGCGTGACGTTCAGCACCGTCGCGGCACCCGGCTCGAAGCCCTGCACGCCGTCGAGCTGGAAGCTGGACAGCTCGAGCACCCAGACCTCGGGCAGCGACTCGAACACCGGGCCGGGCGGCGGCGGCGGGATCAGGTGCGGCGGCGGGCCGCCCCCCATCGGCATCTCGACGTCGTCGGGCACCTCGGGCGGCAAGGCGGCGATCTCCTCGACCGCGGCGTCGAGCACGTCGTCACCGATCGGTTCGGTCACCGGTTCGGGCACCGGCTCCGGACCGAGCTCCACCGCCGCCACGGCGTCGCCGGTCACTTCGGCCGGCAGCGCCTCGGGCGGGCTTTCGGAGATCGCCTCGACGGCGTTCTCGATCACCGCATCGCTGACCGGATCCGTCGGCACCTCGGCCACGTCCTCGAGCGCCGCCTCGTCCGGCAGTTGCTCGACCAGTGGCGCCGGCTCGGCGTCCAGCGCCTCGGCCAGCGTCTGCAGCATCGTCGGGCCGATGTTGCCGGCGGTCGCGACGCGGCGGCCGGTGCGGGCGATCAGTTGCGAGGCCATCGCCGTCGTCGTGGTCTTGCCGTTGGTGCCGGTGATCGCGATCACGCCGGGTGCGTAGCCCCGCTCGGCCTTCAGGTCGGCGAGTGCGCGCGCGAACAGGTCGAGCTCGCCCTGCACCAGCACGCCGGTCTCGAACGCCAGCTTCAGCAGCGGCTCGACGCGCGGGTCGCGCGGCCCGAGGCCGGGGCTCTTCAGCACCAGCTTCACGCCCTGCAATTGCGCCGGCTCGAGCGGCCCGGCCAGCAACACCGCGCCGGGCACGTGCTCGGCCAGCGCCGCCGCGTGCGGCGGGTTCTCGCGCGAATCCCACACCTGCACCTGCGCGCCGAAGCGGGCGCACCAGCGCGCCATCGCGAGCCCCGATTCACCGAGGCCGAGCACCAGCACGTGGAGGTCTTTCAGGTGGTTCATCGGGCGTTCACCGCAGCTTCAGGCTGGCGAGCCCGACCAGGCACAGCAGCATCGTGATGATCCAGAAGCGCACCACGACCTGCGTCTCCTTCCAGCCCGACTTCTCGAAGTGGTGGTGCAGCGGCGCCATCTTGAAGATGCGCCGGCCCTCGCCGTAGCGCGCCTTCGTGAACTTGAACCAGGCCACCTGCAGCATCACCGACAGCGCCTCGGCGACGAAGATGCCGCCCATGATCGCGAGCACGATCTCCTGGCGCGTGATCACCGCGATGGTGCCGAGCGCGCCGCCCAGCGACAGCGCGCCGACATCGCCCATGAAGACCTGCGCCGGGTGCGTGTTGAACCACAGGAACGCGAGCCCCGCGCCGGCCATCGCCGAGCAGAAGATCAGCAGCTCGCCCGAGCCCGGGATGTACGGGAACAGCAGGTACTTCGAGTACACCGAGCTGCCGGTGACGTAGGCGAACACGCCCAGCGCCGAGCCGACCATCACGACCGGCATGATCGCGAGGCCGTCCAGCCCGTCGGTGAAGTTCACCGCGTTGCTGCTGCCGACGATCACCAGGTAGGTCAGGATGATGAAGCCGAACACGCCCAGCGGGTAGCTGATGCTCTTGAAGAACGGCACCATCAGGTCGGCCTTGGGCGGCAGGTCGTTCGAGAAGCCGCTCTGCACCCAGCGCAGGAACAGCTCCAGCACGCGCAGGTTGGAGGTCTCCGACACGCTGAACGCGAGGTACAGCGCCGCCACCAGCCCGATCAGCGATTGCCAGAAGTACTTCTCGCGCGAGCGCATGCCCTCGGGGTTCTTGTGCACCACCTTGCGCCAGTCGTCGACCCAGCCGATCGCGCCGAAGCCGAGCGTCACCAGCATCACGATCCAGACGAAGCGGTTGCTCCAGTCGAACCACAGCAGCGTCGAGATGCCGATGCCCAGCAGGATCAGCACGCCGCCCATCGTCGGCGTGCCGCTCTTCGCCAGGTGGGCCTGCACGCCGTACTCGCGGATCGGCTGGCCGATCTTCAGCGCGCTCAGGCGACGGATCACCATCGGGCCGAACGCGAGGCCGATCAGCAGCGCGGTCATCGCCGCCAGCACCGCACGCATCGTCAGGTACTGGAACACCCGCAGGAACCCGAGCTGGTCGGGGTAGGCACCCTGCAACCACTGGGCAAGACTAAGCAGCATCGTTCGATCCTCTGGTATTGCCATTGCCAGGTACTTCGGCGCCGCTGCGCTGCAGCGCGGCCACCACCTGTTCCATCTTCATGAAGCGCGAGCCCTTCACCAGCACCGCGGCACAGGCCGGGGCCGCCGGCAGCGCGGCGATCAGCGCCGCCACGTCGTCGAAGTGGCGCGCACCGGCGAAGGCCTCGGCCGCATGGCGGCTCAGCGTGCCGGCCGTCCACAGCGATTCGATGGCGCGCGCCTGCGCGAACGCGCCGATCTCGCGGTGGAAGGCCGGGCCCTGGTCGCCGACCTCGCCCATGTCGCCCAGCAGCAGCCAGCGCGGGCCGGGCAGCTGCGCCAGCACCTCGATCGCGGCACGCGCCGAATCGGGGTTGGCGTTGTAGGTGTCGTCGACCAGCGTGACCGCCTCGCCGTGCACCCGCGCGGTCTTCAGCTGCGAGCGGCCCTTGACCGGCTCGAACGCCGCCAGCCCCCGCACGATCGCCTCCAGCGGGCAACCCGCGGCCAGCGCGCAGGCGGTGACGGCCAGCGCGTTCTTCACGTTGTGGCGGCCGGCGATGCGCAGGTCGGCCGCCTGGAAGCCGGCCGGGGTGTGCAGCATCAGCGACCAGTGGTCGCCGACCCATTCGGCATCGCAGGTCACGTCGGCCGCGCCCTGCAGCGCGAAGGTGAGCGTCGGGCGCGACGCGGCCAGCGCATGCCAGACCGGCGCGTAGTCGTCGTCGGCCGGGAACACCGCGACGCCGGTCGGCGGCAGCGCCTCGATCACCGTGCCGTTCTCGCGCGCCACCGCCTCGACGGTGGCCATGAACTCCTGGTGCTCGCGCTGCGCGTTGTTGACGAGCGCGACCGTCGGCGCGGTCATCGCCGCCAGCGTGGCGATCTCGCCCGGGTGGTTCATGCCGAGCTCGACCACGCCGGCGCGGTGCCAGCAGGTGTCGTCCTGGCGCAGGCGCAGCAGCGTCAGCGGCACGCCGATGTCGTTGTTGAAGTTGCCCTGCGTCGAGAACGCCGCCTCGCCGAGCCAGGCGCGCAGCACCGACGCCAGCATCTGCGTGACGGTGGTCTTGCCGTTGCTGCCGGTCACCGCGATCAGCGGCAGCGCGCAGTGCGCGCGCCACGCGGCGGCCAGCTGGCCGAGCGCGGCCTTGCTGTCGGCCACCTGCAGGCCGGGCAGGCCGCTGCCGTCGGCGACGAGGCCGCGTTCGGCGATCGCCGCGACCGCGCCGGCGGCCCGCGCCTGCG
>NZ_JBFUGN010000310.1:0-6196 GCF_056402895.1 Rhizobacter sp. P3_B12
GCCACAAGAAGGTCAGCTATCGCGGGCTGGCCAAGAACGGGGCGCGCATGTACAGCCTGTTCGCGCTGGCCAACCTCATGATCGCCAAGAGGCCGCTGCTCAGGCCTGCAGGGGTCAGTGCGCCCTGAAGGTTAAGACGAGCTCGCCAATCATTCGAAATCCACGCAAACGTGCGCTCGCCGCGGTGCAATGCATTCGCAGAGAAGCTGTCGGCTCCAGACATTGAATTGATCAGCTCATCCCTAGGTCAATGCGCGCCTGGTGAACAGTGGCGCGACAAGGCCCAGCGCCGTACTGACGACCAGCACGGCGATCCCGGCGAGAGGTGGCGAGTACCAAGGTTGGCCATTAAACGGTGTCTGCGGCATCGCAAAACTCCAAGCGAGGCATGCGATGGTGGCGGAACTCATCTCCCACAGCGGCCAATTGGTAGGCGTGACCGGCAGCGGTTTGCCGGCTCCACTGACCTTGATCGCGTACAGCACCCAAACCACAACGGGTGTCAGGGTGGTAAAAATGATAAGCGTCGACCATTGTGTGGTCACGTTCGCAGACGTACCTGCAGTCGGTGTCAGCGCAGCGACTACCGCGACGTACAGGGTCAGGATTTCGGACGGGATATAGGTCGCTATGGCACTCAGCGCGGACGTCACGGCGTTGGTTGTCTCTGGCTCGCCACCAACAGCTTCCTCCAGCTGCGGTAGGGTTTCGGGATTCGGGCGCCGTGTGTCGGCGCGCCGCCGATAGGCGATGGTGCTGGCAGCTACAAGGCTCATCGTTGCTCCCTCGGAGAAGTATTGGCATGTGAACAGCGCGCGATGGAACTGAAGCCTTGCCTCATCACGGCTGCTCGCACGGCGTGTAAGGTGTCACGTGCAGGTGCCTTCCCTCTGTCTGTACCACCCTGCACAGATGCAGCGAAGGGACAGAACTCAAACGAAGCGAATCTGTTCCAGTGCGAGCAGCGGCTCAGATGGGCAACCGTCTATTGCTTCGTTTCCGGCGGCAAGCGGATCGACATCGGCCAGATCACCGAAGCTCAGACCAGCCTTTTTCTCGATGGAAGCGATGCTCACCTGCGTGGCTGTGCCAAGCTGCGGGGAACGGAAAGGTCCGAAGACGAACTCCTCTTCGGGTTGTAGCTGGTCGACTTGGGACATCTCATAGCCCGTGGCGCAGAGTGCGCCAGATTCATCGTGGATGAACGCGATCACCTTCCAAAACGACCTCGGGATATTGACGCCGTACATCACAGGGTCGCTCTGTTTGAAGAACGGTCCCGTGAACACCGAGATCTTCATGTCATCTTCACGCGCATGCTGAAGTGCGTAGTCCTCCAGCGCGAGCCAGATTGGTGCGTTGAACGCCTGCATCTGCGGCATGGTGTTGGTGACGTGCATGGAATCTTCGTTGCCGCGTTTCGCTGTCGCAGCGTCACCCCAGCCCGGATCCTCGCGCCGCGTCATGTGGCCACGGCTAAACCTGGGCGGGTTGCCATAGCACTCGTTCATGATCTGCTGCTCCTTCGGGATGCGTGGGTCCCACTTCCATGCGACCCGCGCGCTCTTCTTTGACAACTGGCCGTCGATGTTCACCGCACTGAAAAAGCACATCCGGCGCTTCTTGCTCATCACGACGGAGTAGTGCTCGTAGCGAAGCTCGAAATCCTCCTTGCCGTTGTTGTCGTACTTGAGGACGTCACTCGCCTGGGATTCCACCGACGGCAAGGGCACCTCCGCGCCATCCCCGAGGAAGTCCCCCCGGTACCCTTCTCGGTCGCTGTAGTCCTCCACGCGTCCTTCGTCGCCGGCGATGTCGCCAGACCCATCGTCGCCGGGTGTTGGCGCCACCCTGACGTGCCTCACCTGTGAGGGCGAGCCCGGGTTACCCGGATTGCCGAGAGAAACCGTCACTCTCAAAGGGATCGTGACGGTCACCGAACGGTCCGAGTCGGGCTGGGCGGTGGAGGCACGGATAGCCGGGGACTGCCGGGGCGGTTTAGGCGCTTCGTTGAACACCCGGCCACTCTTGACGTCCGCGTACAGCTTGGCGACCACGTCGGCACGCACTGCGTAGTTGGTCGTGAGGAAGGTGCCGCTGAAATGCAGGCCCAAGGCCTCCCCCGAGTCCAGGTCAATGACGGCCGAACCCGAATTGCCGCCCAGCGTCGTACAGTCGTGCAAGATCTGCTTGTCTTGGACCTTGGTCACGGAGCCTGGTGCCAGCCGCTTCTTGTTGTACTTGCGGCCGTATATCTTCTCCATCAGATCGACATCGGGAACCCGGCTGTCGTAGGCCGGGTAACCGATGACTGCGGCATTGAGGGTTTCTCGTACGCGCGTGGCAAGGGTGATCGGCTTCGCCAACGAGGACTTACCTGATGTCAGGTCGACCTCGAAAAACGAGACATCGGGGCCCGGAGCCTGCTGAATGAACAGGGGGCGCAGCAGCTTGAACACCGGCTTCCGGTTGTTGTCGATCTCCTGGAAGAAGTCAACCGCGGCCTCGACGGGCCGCCCCGTCAAACCAATCGTGAACGAGAAGCCCTGCCCTTTGCGCATCGCAAAGGCTTCGGCCACGTGCCTGTTCGTGACGAGCACGCTTTCATTGATAAGCCAGCCCGTGCCGATCCAGTCGTACTTGCTCCCCGTCAGCTCGATCCGGCCCACCGCAGGAATCGTCCCGCTAAGCGACGGCTGTGCGGCTTTCAGGCGATCCTTCCATGTCTTCGAATCCTCGATCTCGTCGAACTCAAGGACGGCATCGTTGTCCCTGATCGCAAGCACCGGTCGCTGCGTGCGCATGATGATGCTTTCGAGCGTCAAGTCGTCTGTCAACGCGGCCGCTGGCGCCGCTCCCTCCTGGATCACCTTGGGCTTTGCCTTGGCCTTTGCCGTCACGCCTGTCTTGGCCTCTTCGGCGAGATGAGGGTCGCGCTCGCTGACCATTCGATTGAAAATTCGCAGGCGTTCCAGTCCGTCGCTCATGGCGTCTTCCTCCCATGGGTTGCTCCRTTGCTCATGCCAACGCAAGGTCAGTCTGGCACTGCGCGATCTGATCCGCGATAGCGGCGTTCTGCGTCCGTATCTTGTCCAGGACCGCATGGATCTGCGTCCCCAGATTGATGTAGGCGGTTTCCTGACCCTGAAACTTTACGCCGGAGACCTCCTCCGCTCCGCGATGAAGCGCCACGACCTGCCACCTGTCATCGCACACGGGTGAGCCGGATGACCCGAAGTCTGTGTCCGTGAAATAGCGAACCGCATCGTTGTCGGCAGTGCGGGCAATGTTGCTGCGAATGCCGATTTTCTTTGGGCCGCCCAAAGGGTGTTGAATGATGTTGAGTGGCTGCCACGAAGTCGCATCCAGGCTCAAGCGAGAGGGCGCAATGCGCAATGGTTCCGGTCCGCCCGCATTCACAGACAGCAAGGCGAAATCCAGGTCAGGGTCTTGTGCGAGAAGCTTTGCCACTCGCACGGAAGTCGGGGCCGCTCCAGCGTGGTCAAAGTCGAACTGAAGTACAGCCTCGGAGGCCTGCTTCTCGAACTCGCTCGCGCTTGCCGGACCTTCGTCGTTGTTCCTCGCGTTGATCACATGATGGTTGGTGATGGCGAGGTCGTTCGCGATCATCCACACCGTGCCGTTCATGATCCACGGCTTGCCGTCAGCAAGAAGGCGCTGGGTTTCGCCCTCAAAGCGTGGAATCAGGATCCGCCCCACGCTTTTTCCCACGCGCAGGCCCTTCGAGAAGAAGACGTAGTCGAGAAGTTCGTTGCGCCCAATAATCGCTTCTTGCTTGATGGCGACAGGAAGAGCGGCAGCGATCGCCATCGGGGGTGTCCCGCTGGTCCTGTTCCCAATACGAGTAGCCTGGGTGGAGAAGAGCGTTGCTTCGGGCAGCGACCGAAACTTGAGCCACCTCGTGCAGTTGGCAAGAAAGCGCGCCAGCGGCACGGTTCCGTCGAGCAGGCGTTCGATGCTGTTGCAGGCGCGCAGTTCGAAAATAAAGCGATCCTGGGCGCTGTTTCCGAATCTGAGTGCACTGGCCCAAGGCTTGTCGATGCCCTCCATGCGGTCCTTACGGTCAGCATCGACGAGGTCGCTCGCGATGGCCGCTGCAATGAGCGCATCCTCCTCGGTAGCAGACACGTACTGGAAGGCCATGCTATGCCACCGACTCCGAGAGTTCGTCGCCGCCCGATGAATAGGCGGCCTGCACGCGAAGTACCCGGTATGGCCAAGAACGGGCGAGTTTTGCGACTTGGCTTGCGAGCTCCCTACACCAACGGTCCTGGTCGCCGACAAATATCGGCCTGTCGGAGAGCCCGCGCCTAGCGGCCTGCACCAGATCGTGACGTGAACGATCCATTTGTTTCATGTCCGCACGGACCAGGGGGCCGGAGCGATCCGCGATAAGGTGGGCCAAATGGACCCAAACGTCCATCCCCCATGTGGATCGTTCACACGCAGCGCCGACCACGGGAAAGATGTCCCAAAGGTCGGTCGATTCCAACCGTCGCAACGCGCTTCGCGTTTCGTTTCGGACCTCTTCGAAAGGCTTCGCCAAGTCTTCGTGCAAACAGTACTGTGCGATCGCCCAATTCTCATGAAGACGCCACGCATGCTTGCCCAAACTGTCGAGAAGACCCTGTTCGATCATTTCCCAGCGGCGGTTCACCGCGTGCAGATGCCAGCACTTCTCACTCAGGAAGAAAAGACGCTGACGTGGGTCGGGCTCCAGCACCGAGCACCTGTCGGCGCGTCGCTGCCAATCAAGCGCCGTATCGGTTTCATTCATCTCGGTGAACATTCGCCAGCCGAGCAATGCCATGCGCAATGACCGTTCATCGTCGTACGCCCTGCGCACGTCCTTCTCCCTGATCCTAAGCCCCACTCGCGCGTATGCCAGCGCAGCTTCGACACTGACGATCAGCTGGTCGTTCGTCGGCTTGGATTGCGCGCTCCGACCGCCTTCTCGGAGGTAATCGATGCGATAGAGTCTTTCCTGGACTTCCGGCGCGAAGTCTTTGATGGACGCCTGGATGCTGGAGCGAATCTCGCTGTCAATCAGCCATCTTTGAGGAAACTCACCAAGGTGGAGTGCGTGATAGCAGTACTCCGCGCGAGAACGCAGGTCCCGGCTGCCGTCATACCACGAAGCCGCAGCAGCATGAATGCGCTGCACGAGCGGTGGGTCTTTGGCCTCCATGAGCTTGAGCATCACTGCCCGAAGGTCACGGCGGTGAACAACGGCGTCTTCCGCGTCGTCGATGGTGACCAACGCCGTCTCGCGCTTGAGTTCCTCGAAGAGTTCGCGCGCATCGGCCCGTGACTCGATGCCGAGGTTGCAAGGTTCGTTGAGCACGTGCTCGATGAGGTCCGGGGTCACCCGGCGAAGGACGAGACCCGGATGCGCGAGCTTGCGCGCCCTGGGGTTGTGAATATGCCCGAGGATGCGCTCGTAGAGCTGCCCTTGGATGACCTCGTCTGTGGCCGAAAACCAAAGGCGACGCTTGCCCGACAGACCCTGAAGTGCGGCAACTCTGCCCTCTTCGGCCATCAACAAGGTCGCAACCAGCACCAGAGACAAGGGCATGCAGCCCACCACACGAATGATGGCGCGACGTTCTGCTGGGTCCTTGATCCCCCGTCCTTTGAGGAAGGCATTGGCCGCCGCCTCATCTAGCTCCCCGACTTCGAGCTCCGTCGCCGGTAGATCGTTCCACGTGAGCGAACGGACTGGAGCGCGCCCAGAAATTACCGTCCGCACGTCCTTCGCACCGCCTTCGGTGCGTTGCAGCACTTCCCAGAAGGCCTGTGCCCTCGCTTCATTACGGTATTGGACCTCTTCGAAGGAGTCCAGGATGAGAACGAGCGGACCGGGCACCTCTTCTTGCGCAAGCACAACGAGAAGCCGGTTCAGAACGTCCGCGACTTCCACGACCATCTCGAAATCGGTTGCTTCTTGAGAATCGCGGTTCGGATCCCGATCGAGCGTCGTTCCGTTTGAGGTTGAAGCCCGTTCAACTGCGCGACGATCCTCTTCGAGTTGCACCAGCAATGCCGCCTGTAGCAGCAAGGGTTCGTATGCCTCGCCTCCTCGCTGCGCATGAACCTGGCGGATGATTTCGGCAGTGAGCCCCCCGATGTCGGCGATGTCGCGGTCAGGTCTGTCGAAATCGAGATACGCCAATGG
>NZ_JBFUGN010000311.1:0-6183 GCF_056402895.1 Rhizobacter sp. P3_B12
GTCGGGTGGTTGCCCTTCGCGGCGAGGATGTCCTTGTTGCCGTCGGCGAACCACTGCGCGAGCTGCTGCGCGGTGGCGCTGCCGGCCGCCGCCAGTTTCTGGAACACGGCAGGGTAGGCCGCGCCGGCGGTGAAGAAGTTGTAGTTCTCGTAGCCGGTCGCGTAGTCGGCGTAGGGCGCCACCGTGTGCAGCACCTCGACCGACATGTTGAAGCAGTTGTTGAAATGGATCGCGGCGAGCTTGGGCACGCCGGCGTCCTGGGCCTGCTTCAGCGCGTTGCCGAGGCCCCAGGTGGACAGCGGCATCTGGCTGACCGGCAGCACCGGCGAGCCTTGCGGCAGCACCGGGGACCCCTGGGGCAGCACCGGCGAGCCTTGCGGCAGCACCGGCGTGCCGCCCGATTCGCTGAGGTGCCACTCGAAGGCGCCGCCGCCGGTGATGTTGTGGGCCGTCAGCTTGCTGCGATCGATCTCGGGCAGGAACCCGGCGCCATGGCCCTCCAGCGCGAGCACCAGCGCGGCGGCGGGGTGGGCCTGGTGCGCCTGGCGCAGCAGGCCGGCCAGCGTGTTCGGCGAGGTCATGTCCTGCTTCCAGCGCGAGGTGACGACCACGTCGGCCGGCTGCAGCGCGGCAATCTCCACGAGGTACGAATCGTCGTCGGCCAGGTCGATCAGCGCGGTGACGTGCACGCCGCTGGCGGCGATCTTCGGCAAGGCCCTCATCAACGGGTGCTGCGACAGGTCGCGCGAGGTTCCGTCGGGGAACCCGCTCAGCACGGCGTCGCCGCCGAACGGCGCGAGGACGACCAGCGCGACGCCGTCGGTCGCGGACGAGGTGGTCGGATCGGAAGCAAGAAGACGGGGCAGGGGCATGACGGTTCCTCGATGAGGCGATGGGTGCGAAATCGCGTCGATACACTAACCGTCGCGCGCTCGCATGCCCAGGCATGGCAGACCGCGCAAATCCGTCGCGGTCCGGACGATCGCGAGACGATGCACCGGATCCATGGCGAACCATCCCCCTAACTTGCAGGGCGGCCCAGGTGCCGCAACGTTGCTGCTGTCGGCCGGCACGGTGGAAACCCTGCTGGGGCAGGCGCTGGCCGCCCACAAGACCGGCACGCTCGACGACTGGCTGCGTCGCCGGCCGAAGGCCACCCGCTGGTTCGTCAGGCGCTTCCTGCAGCCGGTGCTCGGGGCCGCCGGCGATGCGTTGCCGCGCGGCCGCGCGCTGGTCGAGGCGACCGCGCTGTGGCTGCGCTGGGTCGTCTCGCAGCTGCGCCCCGACCAGGCGTCCGGGCTCTCCGGCATCGATGCCGCGGCGTGGGTGGATCGCACGAGCTGGCGGCCGATGCTGGCCCTGATGTGCCACTACGGTTTCGAGCCGGTGCCCGATTTCCGGCAGCGCTACCGCCGCCATGCCGACGAGGCGGCCAGCGAGAACCTCTGCGGGCTGTGGGCGATCGGGCCGAGCACCTTCTACCGCTATCTCGAGAAGGGCAAGCGCCTCGCGGCCGAGGCGCTGCTGGAGCGGCCCGCAGCCGGCGAGCGGCGCATCGCGTTGCGGCACATGGTGCTGCGCGAGCTGCTTCCTCGCCTGGAACCCGCGTCACCCGTGGCGCTGGCCGGCTGGCACCGGCAGCAATCGGCGCTGGCGCTCGCGCAACGGGACACGCTGTCGGCGCTGTGGCACCTGCACCAGGCGAACGAGCCCGTGGCCTTCATCGAGTTGTTGCAGCGCTCCCGGGTCGACGTGGCCGACGATGCGGAGACCGATGCATTGATCGCGCTGGTGGCCGCCGGCACGCTGGATGCGCGGCAACGCTTCGACCTGCTGCTGGCGCAGGCGGGGTTGTGGCGCATCCGCGATGCCGGCGATCGCGAGCGCCAGGCCTATGAGCAGGCGCTGCGGCTCGCCAACGGGTGCGGCGACGCCCTGATGCTGGGCATCGTCTATGGCGCGCTCGGCAAGTTCTATGAGCCGCGCGATGCCGACCGTGCCTTCGCGTGCTACGAGGACAGCGCGGAGTTCCTGCGCCGCGCGGGCCTGGAGGAAGACCGCCCGCCGGGCGCGGCGGTCGCCGAGGAGTACCTGTCCACGCTCGTCAAGCTCGCCTGGCTCTACGTGCTGCGCAACGACCCACGCTCGCGCGCCGTGCTCGACCGGGCGGAGCCGTTGCGCCGCGATCCCTCGCTGTCGCCGGCCACGGTCGGCATGCTGGAGCAGACCTGGGGCGAGTACTGGCGCCGGGCCGGCGACCTGCGTCGGGCGCTCGAGCACAAGCACCGCGCGTTGAACATCTTCGAGCGCGAGGGCGACCGGCTGTCGGTGCTGAAGACCTACGCCAACCTCAGCCTGATCTACGGCGACGCGAAGGACTTCGACAGCGCGATCGCCTATTCGCAGCGCATCCTCGGGATGGCCGGCAGCGTTCCGATCGAACCGGAAACGCTGACCAGCACGCACCTGAACCTCGGCGCGACCTACTTCTGGCAGGGCCGCTACGGCGAGGCGATCGCCGAATACCGGCAGGCCCTCGCGATGGGCGAGCAGGCCGGCCTGAGCCTGCACGTGCGCCGCGCGCACTACAACCTGGCCGAGGCGCACTACAAGCGCTACCAGCTCGACGCGCAGCCCGATGACGAGCGCCTGGGCGATGCGCATGCGGCCGCGGCGCTGAAGGTCTCGCCGGGCGACCACGATCCGGCCCACCTCGAGGCCACGCGCAATCTGAAGACCGAGATCCTCGGCCCGCGCGACGGCGCGCCCTACGACCGCCTGCTGCCCGAGGAGTTCGCGGCCCACTTCGACGAGATGGCACAGATCCAGCGCCACCGTGCGGTGCTGGCCGTTCCGATGGGGGCCGAGGCCCATGTGCGCGCCCGGCTGGCCATCGCGAACGCCTACCTCGCGATGTCGTCGAAGGAGCGCGAGGCGGCGCTGCAGCTGATCCAGAAGCACGGCCTGGGCGACGGCTTCGCCGCCGAGTTCGAGCAGCTGCGCAGCACCTTCAACCGCGAGTTGACGCGCGAGCAGCAACTGTCCACGCAGTGGGAGCGCGAGGCCGGCGAGCTGCTGCAGGAGCAGCGGCGCATCGCGGTGCTGGATCACCTGTTCCGTGTCGGGTCGATCCAGAAGAGCATCTATGCGCAGGTGTGCGGCGTGGGGTTGGCGACCGCGTCCAAGCACCTGGTGGCGCTGACGGAACGCGGTCTGCTGGAACAGACCGGCAAGGGGCCCAGCACGCGCTACGTGCTGCCGGGCTGACGCCCCCTTCGTGGTTCAGGGCGAGGCGGTGATGGTCTGCAGCTCGGTTTCCTCCAGCACGGCACCGGCGCTGTCGGTGTGGCGGGCGCGGATGTTGCCGAAGCCCTTCGCGAACCAGAGCGTGGACGGGCCGTCGCCGTTGGCGGCCGCATCGGCCGCCAGCCGGCGCAGGCGGCAGCTGTCGGTGAAGGTCCGGCCGCCCAGCGTCAGCGTCTCGAAGCCTTCGAAGGTCCAGGTTTCCTGGACCGCCTGGGTTCCGACCTGGCTGCCCGCCGAGGGGCTCAGGGGCGTGATCGTGACGGTGTAGCCGAGGGCCATGGCCTGCCCCACCTGCGGCGCGAGCGGCAGCAGGGCGCCGTCGGAGAAGACGACCTTGCGCTCCGGAGCGCCGGCGTTGTCGTAGTCGATGTCGCCCCACAGGCGGATGCCGTTCGCCTCCTGCGACCAGTAGGTGGCCACGCTGCGGACCTGCGTCGCATCCACGAAGCTCACGCCGGTGTTGCGCACGCTGCCTTCGAAGGCCTCGCGGGTCAGCAGGACGCCGTCGGGCGTGCCGCCCGCATCGGTCGTGGTGTAGGCCACGCCGGCTGTGATCTCGAAGCAGCTGGCGAAGGCCGAGGGGGTCGCGGCGGCGGCCGGCGCCGTGGCCGCATCGCCGTCGCTGCCGCCGCCGCACGCGCTCAACAGCAGGGCGCACAGCGGGGTGGCACGCAGGAGATTCGTGAATCGCGAAGAAGTCATGGTCGAGGAGGGGTACTGCTTTGGGGCCCTGCAGGCTATGCGAGGGCGGCCGCGGCGGGGCTGGGTGGCCCCACGGTGTTCGCGCCCGGACCAGCGGGGGTGCGGCGGCAGACCACGGTGTCTCGCCAACGATACAGGCGCGCCGCCGTCATGCCTTGATCAAGGATTCGGCATGCAAGGCGCCGACCCCCTCGATAAGCTGGCGCGCGATGAATGCGTCTGCCCCCACCCACACTTCCGTGCCAGAGACCTGGACGACGGATGGCCTGCCACCGCGGCGGCAGTTCGACGCGTGGCGCGAGGTGATCGTCGATGCGCACCTGAGCTGGGACATCCCGAAGATCGCCTGCGACCGCTTCCCCGCCTTCATGCGCCAGCACCGGCTGGGCGGCGTGCGGCTGACCGACTGCACGTCCGCGGCGACGGTGAGCGGTATGCGCGAGCGGCGGCAGATCGCCCGCGACGACAGTGCATGGCTGAGCGTCGTGATGGTCGCGCAGGGCACCGAAACGCTGCGCTTCGACGACGACCGCGAACTGCAGCTGGGCGCCGGCATGTTCACGCTCTGGGACAGCACGCGGCCGATGGCCTTCAGGACCAGCGACGACCTGCGCCAGATGTCGATGCTGGTGCCCGAGGCCGAGTTGCTGCGCCGCCTGCCACGGGTGCGCGACCTGATCGGGCGGCCGATGGACGGCCGGCACGGCGCGGGCGCCTTGTTCGTCGAGCATTTCCAGCTGCTGATGCGGCGCTTCGGCGAGCTTCCCGCGACCGGGCGGCAGGTGGCACTGGGCGGGGCGCTCGACCTGCTGGGCCTGTGCCTGGGCGAGCAGCCGGCGCCGGGCTTGCGGCAGCTGGTGCGCGAGCAGCTGCAGCGCCACATCGAACGGCACCTGGCCGAGCCGTCGCTCGGCGTGGCGATGCTGGCGCGCCGCTTCCGCATGAGCGAGCGCAACGTGCACAAGCTGTTCGAAGGCTCCGGCGAAACGGTGAGTGGCTTCATCCGCGACCGCCGCCTGGCGATGTGCCGGCGTGACCTGGAGGCCCCGGCGATGGCGACGCGGCCGATCGCCGAGATCGCCCGCCACTGGGGCTTCGAGGACCCCAGTCACTTCAGCAAGGTGTTCCGGGCCGCCTACGGTGTGTCGGCGCGCGAGTTGCGTGCCACGGCCGGGCGCTGACTGTCGCGCACCACCACCGTCCCCGCCAGCTTGTCGTGYCAGCCCTGCTTGCGCGCGTCGAAGGCGATCCACAGGAAGCCGAGGAACAGCGGGAGGCTCGAGAGGTAGTAGCCCAGGTAGCGGCCGACGGATTGACCGAGCGTCGGCGGCAGGCCGGTATTCGCGTCGACGATCCGCACCTTCATCGCCATCTTGCCCGGCGTCGCCTGCCACTTCATCCAGCAGCCGATGTAGAGCACGGCCGGGAAGACCCAGGTCAGGAAGAACTCGAGCGGGTCGCCGATGAAGGTCCTGGCAGGAACGTGCTTCAGGGTCCCGTAGTCGGACCCGTAGAAGAACCGGACCAGCGGGATGAAGAAGGCCAGGAAGAGCAGCGTATCGGCGAAGCTGGCGATCGAACGCCGCCAGAATCCTGCGTACGCCACCTGCGTCGGGTTCGCATCGAAGTCGGCGACGGGCGCCTTCGGCGGGGCGTAGGGATTGGTGCTCATGCCGGATGCTAGCGTGCACCGGCCTCGTACCACCGCCCGATCAACGCGCGCTCGTCGTCGCTGATCTGCGTCGCATTGTTCAGCGGCATCAGCTTCAGCACCACCGCCTGCTGGTAGACCTGCTGCGCATGCGCGGCGATGCCTTGCGGCGAATCGAGCCGCACGCCCTTGCTCGCGAGCTGCTCGTTGTGGCACATCAGGCAGCGTGTGGCCACCACCTGCTGCACCTGCGCGAAGGTGACGGGCTGCGCGGCCTGCGACGCCGGCTTTTGCACGGGTGCGAGCCACACCGCCACACCCAGCAGCAGCACCGTGCCCGCCACCGCGTACTCCCACGGCACCCGCTTGCCCTGCACCAGCGCCTTGTGCCGCACCACGAACGCATGGCGGATCAGCGCGCCGGCCCCCATCACCAGCACCAGCACCGCCCAGTTGTGCGGCGCGCCGTACAGGAAGCCGTAGTGGTTGCTGAGCATCGCGGCCAGCACCGGCAGCGTGAAGTA
>NZ_JBFUGN010000312.1:0-6154 GCF_056402895.1 Rhizobacter sp. P3_B12
CAAGCTGCACCGTGCGTTCGCCCAGCGGAATGCGTGCCGTCCCTTCGATGAAAAGGTTGACCCAGATGGCCTCGGCGCTGGTGCTGTACACGCAGCCCGGCAGACCCGCCACGGTGCGGGCCACGTTGGGCGGGCAGCAGGCCACGTCGTACCAGGCCTGTCGGTGGTGCGTGCCGTCGTCTTCAAGCGGGTTGACGTAGAAGTAGTGCCTGCCGTCCAGCCCCCAGCCGGGCAGCATGCCGTTGTACAAGGTCCACTCCAGCAGGTCGGCGTGGCGCGCATCGCCGGTCGCGGCCAGCATGCGGTGGTTCCACATCATGCTGCCGATGGCTGCGCAGGTCTCGGTGTAGGCGCGGGCATTCGGCAGCTCGAAATCCTTGCCCAGCGCCTCGCCCTCGTAGCGCGCGCCCATGCCGCCGGAGATGTACATGCGCCGGCGAGTCAGCTGGGTCCACAGCGAGCCGAGCCGGTCGAGCAGCGCCGCGTCCTCGCGCTCCAGCGCCAGATCGGTGATGCCGCAGGCCATGTAGAGCGCGCGCACCGCGTGGCCGCACAGACACGTCATGGCACGGATCGGCACGTCGTCCTGGAAGTAGTCCAGCCCCATGCGGCCACCGTGCAGCAGGCCGTGCCCGCGCGCATGGATGAAGAACTCGGCCTGCTTCAGGTAGCGCGGCTCGCCGGTCTCGCGCGCCAGCTCGATCAGCGCCATCTCGATCTCTTCGTGGCCGTCCACCATCACCCGCTTGCCCTCGCCGGCCGGGCCGAACACCTCGCACAGCAGGTCGGCGAAGCGCCGCGCCACGGTCAGCAGCCGCGTGCTGCCGGTGACGCGGTGATGCGCCACTGCTGCCTGGATCAAGTGGCCGCCGCAGTACATCTCGTGCAGGTCGCGCAGGTCGCTCCAGCGCTCGTGCTGGCGCTCCAGGCTGAACCAGGTGTTGATGTAGCCGTCGTCGCCCTGTGCCGCCTCGATCAGCGCGATGGCCGCATCGATACGCTCCTGCAATACCGGTACCGGCCCGGCGGCCTGCGCCCACGACGCGGCCTCGATCCACTTGTAGACGTCGGAGTCGTTGAAGAAGATGCCGGCATACGGCCCGTCGTACCGCCCGGTCACGCGCCGGAAGTTGTTCAGCCGGCCGGTGCTCTCCAGCAAGTCGTACTGTGTGGGCAGCGTGACCTCCACGTTGCGCTGCAGGCGCGGCCCCCAGAAGCGGCCCGCCAGCGTGACGGCGGCCACCGCCACCGGCCGCAGCACGGCGCCGCGGCTGCGGCTGAAATCGACGACGAATGTCATGAAGCGTTCCCGGTGGACTCGGTGGAGATCGATGGCATCAGGCCTTGACCGCACCCGCGATCAGGCCCTGGATGTAGTAGCGCTGCAGCAGCAGGAACAGCGCCGCGCACGGCACGATGGAGAGCACGATGCCGGCCTGCATCAAGCCCCAGTTGACGGAGCCGAGCTGGCCGCTCTGCGCGTTGATCAGCATCACCGGCAGCGTGAAGGCGCGCGAATCGGAGATCAGGATCAGCGCGGCCAGCAGCTCGTTCCAGGAGCCGAAGAAGGCGAACAACGCGACCGTCGCGAGGCCKGGCCCGACCAGCGGCAGCATCACCCGCAGCAGCAGGTCGAGCGGCGAGCAGCCGTCGAGCACCGCGGCCTCTTCGATGTCCCTCGGCACCGCATCGAACGCATTGCGCATCATGAAGACGGCGAACGGCAGCTGGAAGGTGGTGTAGACCAGCGCCAGGCCGAGTTGCGTGTCCTGCAGGTGCAGCAGCCGCAGCAGCACGAACAGCGGGTTGAGGATGGACTGGAACGGGATCATCAAGGTCGCCAGGATCAGCATGAACAAGGCATGCCGCCCGGGGAACGTGAAGCGCGAGAAGCCGTAGCCGCCCAGCGTCGCGAGCACCAGCGTGAACAGCACCGTCATCGAGGCCACGCCGGCGCTGTTGCCGAGGTAGCGGCCGATGCCCTGGCCGTAGTTCGCCAGGTTGCGGTAGTTCTCGAGCGAGAAGCGGCTGGGCCAGTACAGCGGCGGCGACGCCGAGGCTTCGGCCGCGGTCTCGAACGAAGTCAGCAGCGACCACAGGATCGGGAACAGGAACATCAGCATCAGCACGCTGCACAGCCCGTAGTACGCGGCCTGCAGGCCGAGCCGGCGCCAGTGGTGGTGGCCGGGCGTGTCGATCACGGCGTGCGGGCGCATCGAGAGCGGCGCGAGTTCGATCATCGCTCGTCCCTCAGCAGGTACAGCTGCACGGCGGAGAGCACCAGCAGCATCAGCAGCAGCACCACCGACATCGCCGCGCCGTAGCCCAGCTTGAAGTAGGTGAACGAGGCGCGGTAGATCCAGTGCACGACGGTGATCGTGCTGTTGAACGGCCCGCCGCGCGTCATCACGAAGAACTGCTCGAAGGCCAGGAAGGACCCGATGAAGGACATGGTCAGCGCGAGCGCGAAGGTGCGCCGCATCAGCGGGATGGTGATGTGGCGCACCTGGGCCCACCAGCGCGCGCCGTCGAGGCTGGCCGCCTCGTACAGGTCGACCGGGATCGCCTGCATGCCCACCAGCAGGATCACCATCGTGAAGCCGGCCGCCTTCCACAGCACCATCACCACGATGGAGGCCAGCGCGCTGTAGGTGTCGCCGAGCCACTGCACCGGCTCGTCGATCCAGCCAAGATCCATCAGCACGGCGCTGAAGATGCCGACCTGGTCATTGAACAGCCAGGTCCACAGCAGGCTGGCCGTGGTCATGCCGATCACCACCGGCAGGAAATAGGCGGTGCGGAAGATCCCGACGAAGCGCACGCCACGGTGTACCAGCAGCGCCAGTGCAAACGCGAACAGGAAGATCGCCGGCGTGACGACCAGCGTGTACTTCACCGTGAAGAGCACGCTGCCCCAGAAGGACGCATCGTGGAACAGGTCCAGGTAGTTCTTCAGGCCGGTGAAGCTCGGGTGGCCGAGCAGGGGCCAGTTGTTCAGCGACATCCATGCCGTCATCAGCAGCGGGACGATGAAGAACAGCGTCGTCACCGCCAGGCACGGCAGGATGAAGAGCAGGCCGGCGCGCCCGCGGGGAACCCTGAGGCCGAGGAGTGCCAGCATCCTCAGGGCGCGGCCAGGACTTGCCGGAACCTGGCCTGCGCGTCCTTGATGGCCACGTCGACGCCCTTGCCGAACACCGCCTCCTGGATCATCGCGAGCCACGGGCCGTTGGGGTCGTTGATCAGCTGGTTGAAGTGCACCGAGTACGGCGTGCGCCCGGACTGCATCGCGACCGACGCCATCGCGAAGCGGCTGTCCTGCCGGCTGTAGGCGTTGTCGGCCAGGTCGGCACGCACCGGAATGCTGCCGTTCTTCGCGAACTGTTCGACCTGCACTTCCTCGGACAGGCACCAGGTGATGAAGTCCCAGGCCTCCTTCTTGTGCCGGGAGCCGACCGGGATGGCGATGGAGTCTCCGCCGGCGAAGCTGGCACTGCCGCCCTTCTCGCCGGGCAGCGGCGCCACGCCGAAGTCGATCTCGGGGTGGTCCTTCTTCAGCAGGCCGATCGCGAAGGCGCCCGTCCCCTGCATGCCGATCTTGCCGGAGAAGAACGGGCTGATGAAGTTGCTGCCGTTGTCGGTCTTGACGCCGCCGGGCATCACGCCGTCCTTCCAGAGGCGGCGGTACATCGCGAGCGTGTTGCGCAGCGCGGGGTTGTCGAGCGCATCGCTCTTGCCGTCAGCCGAGAACACGTCGCCGCCCGAGGCCCAGACGTAGGGCGTCATCGTGAAGATGTTGCAGCCACCGCACGCGCCGGAGAAGTAGAAGCCTTTGACACCGCCACCCAGCGCGGCGATCTTGCGGGCGTAGGCCTCGAGTTCGGCCAGCGTGGTCGGCGGCTTCTCGGGGTCCAGGCCGGCGCGCTTGAACAGCGCCTTGTTGTAGAGCAGGAAGGAGCTTTCCGCGCTGAACGGCACGGCGTACTGCTTGCCGCCGTACATGGCCAGGCGGACGTGCGAGGGCGACAGGCTCTTCGCGAACGGCAGGCCGCGCGCCTCGGCGCCGATGTCGCTCAGCTGCCCGGCCTGCGCGAAGGCGGGCACGAAGATCAGGTCGATTGCGACCACGTCGGGTGCCGCGCCGCCCGCCACGGCGGTGCCGAACTTGGTGACGAAGTCATCGCTCGGGATGACGGTCAGCGCCACCTTGTTGGCCTGCTTGGCATTCCAGGTCTTGACCAGCGGCTCCACGAAGCCGGCGTCTGCGGCACGGATCCAGAAGCTGATCTCCTGGCCGGCTTGGGCGTGGACGCCGCCTGCCAGCAGCACAGCCGCCAGGCCACCGGCGAGCTGTCTCGCCCAGTTGGGACTACGCATGGGTTTGTCTCCTGCTTGTTGGTGTTGGTGCGCGGTGAAAGCCATGTTGACAGCAACGAATGCGGCCAACAAGATGACAAAGCCCGAGCAAAACGGGACAAATCCGACTTCCTTCGAATGCAGGACAGCAGCCTCTCGTTTGCGCTCTCGATGGCCTTGCAGGCAACCAACGGCGGGCTTTTCATGTCGCGTGGCGTGGGCGAGCACCCGCGCCGCGTGATCGATTCGTTCGAGCTGCTGTACGTCAAGCGCGGCATGCTGGGCATCGAGGAGGCGGGGCGCGAATTCCGGGTCGGCGCCGAAGAGACGCTGCTGCTGTGGCCCGGCAAGGAGCACGGCGGTACCCTGCCCTACCCGCCCGACCTGCAGGTCTTCTGGGCGCACTTCGTACTGCCCGCCAAGCCGGCGCGGCAGGCCGCGCAGATGCTCGACGTGCCGCAGCACGCGATGGTGGCGCGCCCCGAGCAGATGACCAGCCTGTTCCGGCGCTTCCTGAACGAGCAGGAGCTGCTGGGCGAGCGCCAGGTTCCGATGAGCCTGATGCTGATGCTGATGCTGTGGGAGGTGACGAACTCGCGCGCCGTCGGGACCATCGGCAGCGTGCAGGACAGCTCGGCGGCCGTGCTGGCGGCGCGGGCCGAGGCGCTGATCTGCACCGGCTTCCACGGACCGATGAGCACCTCGACGATTGCCGCGGCGCTGGGCTGCAACGCCGACTACCTGGGGCGGGTGTTCCGCACCATCTACCGCTGCACGCTGACCGAGGCCATCCACCTGCGGCGGCTGCGCCAGGCGACGGCCCTGCTGGCCGAAGGCAAGACCTCGATCGATGCCATCGCCGCGCGCTGCGGCTTCGACGACGCCGGCTATTTCCGGCGGCTGTTCAAGCGATCGACCGGCATGACGCCGCAGGCGTACCGGYGGCTGCACCTGCGGGTGCATGTGAATACGGGGTGACGTGACGCGGCCAGGCCCTGACCGACAAGGACGCGCGGCAGGGGATTGGCGAGGCCCGGAAGATGGGCCAGYACTCGACCGAAGCGCAGACGGCGGACTACTTGCGGCACAAAGTCGCGCGCAAGACCGGGCTACGCGTTAGAAGAATGTGCCGGCGTTAGAAATTTGAACTGCGGAACCGACCGCAAACCCGCGCCAATACTGGCCTGCCCGGAGGGACTCGAACCCCCGACCTGCTGCTTAGAAGGCAGCTGCTCTATCCAGTTGAGCTACGGGCAGCGAGGGGACAGGCTGAAGGCCTGCAGATGGGAAAGAGTTGATGGTCGGGGTGAGATGATTCGAACATCCGACCCACTGGTCCCAAACCAGTTGCGCTACCAGGCTGCGCTACACCCCGAACGGCCGCATTGTAACCAGCACCGGCCGGTTGCCGGCCGTGGAGTGCGCTGGAACAAAGCGCACTGTGGCATCAACGCACCGACACCATCTGCGAGCGCAGTGCCGCCGGCACGTCCTCGATCAGCATGATGGCGATGCTGCCGTCCTTGGCCGTGTTGTTGTGCGCGGACTTGGCCGTGGCCAGGGTGCCCGCCACGGCTTCCGGCGACAGCGTGTACATGTTGCCGCTCAGCGGGTCGACGATGAACCAGCCGATCAGGCCGCCGAACACCAGGTTGCCGGCGATGTACCAGCCGTTGGCCGACGCGGTGACCGGGATGACCTGCGTCTGGAAGCCCGGCTTGGTGATGGTGACGGTGAAGTTCTTCTTGCCCCAGTACTTGCCGGTGCTCTTCAGCAGCGTGACCGAGGTGGGCGTGGC
>NZ_JBFUGN010000313.1:0-6146 GCF_056402895.1 Rhizobacter sp. P3_B12
GCCCAGTCGATCGAGCTCATGCTGTCTCCTTCGTCAGGTCCTTGATCAGAACGACACCACGACCGACGCGCCCAGCAGGTGGTTGCTCTTCTTGTAGCTGCCGTCGCCGGTGTCCAGGAACACCGGCAGTGTCGCGCGGTCGAGCCGGTATTCGGCCTTCAGGGCCGTGTTGCGGGTCAGCAGGTAGTTGAAGCCGACCGCCAGCGCATAGCGGTTCGCGCCGTCGTCGCAGCCCTCGACCAGCGCGCCCGGTGCGCAGCCCAGCGCCGGATCGGGGCCGATGCCGTTGCGGTCGTCGGCCACCGAGTACTGCAGCAGCCCGCCACCGTTCTTCTTGTTGTTGATGTAGTCGGCCCGCACCACGCCCTCGAAGCGCGGCTCGAACTTGTAGGCCGCGAGTGCCGACAGCCCCCACCACTGCGCGTCGCGCAGGCTGCCATCGGCCGCCGGCACGATCGACGCATTGCGCTGCCGGCCGAAGCCGACCTGGCCCTGCACCGTCCAGTCGCCGCGGATGAAGTAGCCGTCGATCTCGAACAGGTCGAGCCGGGAGTCGTCCTGCGGGATCACCTCGAGCGTGGCCGGGTCGATCGCGCTCTCGGAGAAGTTGGCGACCTTGCCGTGCACGCCGGCGAAGCCGAAACCGTTGAACTCGCCCTTCGCGTAGTCGACGCGGTACGCGAACACCGGCGACTTCTGGTTCGCGCCCTGCCTGGTCTTGTTGTAGTTGGCGACCAGCAGCTTGGTGTCCCACTTGCCGCGGATGAACTCCATGCCGGCGCCGGTGTAGGCGGTGGGTTCGGTGAAGTCGAGCAGCAGGCCGCGCGTGACCAGCTTGGTCTGCGTCGGCTGCACGTACTCGTAGCCCGACCAGTCGGGGATCTGGCCGGCGAGGAAGCGCGTCTGCAGGTCGCCGAGCGGGATCGACACCGAGGCCTCGTGCACGATGCTGTTGCCGTCCGGGTCGGCGATCGAGCCGGCACCGCGGTTGGGCATCAGCGTCAGGCGCCACTTGGTGCCGCCGTCCATCTCCTTCTGGAAATCGAGGCTCGCGACGCCGAAGTAGGAGTTGTCGTAGTTGTAGCCGTCGTCCGAGACGCGGTTCAGGAACTGGAAGCCGGCACGGTGCTGGTTCTTGTTGTAGATGTAGCTCGGGTCGAAGTAGCCGCTGATCTTCAGGCCCTTCAGCCCCTGCGCTTCCATCCCGTCTTCGAGCGCCTCGGTCTTGATGGCGATGCGGTTGAACTCCTGCACCTGCTCGGGGGTCATGCCCCATTGCTTCTCCGTGGGCTTCGCTTCAGCCGCCGACTTCTCGGCCAGCTTCTTCTCGAGGTCGGCGATGCGCTGCTTCATCGCCTTCAGCTCGTCCATCAACTCCTTGTTCGACTGGGCCTGGGCGGGGGCCGCACAGGCGGCGGCGACGGCCAGCGCCAGGGTCGAGAGCTTCGCGAACTTCATCGGTTTTCTCCTCGGGGTTGGATTCGGGGTGTTCTGGTGTCAGGCGCCACGCTGCGCCGCGTTCATTTCCTGGATGCGGCGCCGCTCGGCGCGCGCGATCCAGAGGCTGGCCGCCGCGACGCAGATGGCGACGATCACGATGATCACGGTGGCCACCGCGTTGACGCTCGGGTTCAGGCCGAGCCGGGCGCGCGAGAAGATCACCAGCGGCATCGTGGTGGCGCCGGGGCCCGACAGGAAGGCCGACACCACCACGTCGTCGAGCGACAGGCTGAAGGTGAGGAGCCAGGCCGAGGCGAGCGCCTGGCCGATCATCGGCAGCGTGACCAGCGTGAACACCTGCCAGGGCCGGGCGCCGAGGTCCATCGCGGCCTCTTCGAGCGAGGGGTTCAGGTCCTGCAGGCGGGCCTGCACGACGACGGTGGCGTACGACATGCCGAGCAGCAGGTGGCCGAGCCAGATCGTCATCAGCCCGCGCTCGGGAAAGCCGACGGCCTTCTGCACCGACACCAGCATCAGCAGCAGCGACAGCCCGCAGATCACCTCGGGCATCACCAGCGGTGCGTTGACCAGGCCGTTGAAGAGGGTGCGGCCGGTGAAGCGCCGGTACTTGACGAGCGAGAAGGCGGCGAGCGTGCCCAGCAGGACCGAGCCGCAGGCGCTGAGGAAGGCGATCTTCAGCGACAGCCAGAGGCCGGACAGCATTTCGCGGTCGTTGGCGAGCTTGCCGTACCACTCGAAGGTGAAGCCGCCCCACACGGTGGGCAGCGGCGACGCGTTGAACGAGTAGATGACGAGCGTGACGATCGGCAGGTACAGGAACGCGAAGCCGCCGATGAGCCAGGCGCGGCCGAACCAGGCGGCCTTGGGGTGCACGGTGCCGCTCATCGCCTGCGCTCCTGGCTTTCGACCTGGTACTTGTTGAAGAGGGCGAGCGGGAACACGATCAGCAGCACCAGCACGACGGCGACCGTGGAGGCCATGGTCCAGTCGTTGTTGCTGAAGAACTCGTCCCACAGCACGCGGCCGATCATCAAGGTCTGCGGGCCGCCGAGCAGCTCGGGGGTGACGAACTCGCCGACGCAGGGGATGAACACCAGCATCGAGCCGGCGATGATGCCGGCCTTGGACAGCGGCACGGTGATGCGCCAGAAGGCCTGCCACGGTGTCGCGCCGAGGTCGGCGGCGGCCTCGAGCAGGCGCAGGTCCATCTTCGCGAGGTTGGCGTACAGCGGCAGGATCATGAACGGCAGGTAGGTGTAGGTCATGCCGATCACGAGCGAGAAGGGCGTGTTCATCAGCTTGCCGGGCACGTCGATCATCTGCGCCTGCACGAGCAGGGTGTCGAGGTGCAGGCCCACGACGATGCGGTGCACCCAGCCGTTTTCCTCGAGCAGGCCTTTCCAGGCATAGACGCGCAGCAGGAACGAGGTCCAGAACGGCAGCATCACGAGCATCAGCAGGGCGGGCTGGAGCGACTGCTTCGCCCGGGCCATGAAGTAGGCGAACGGGTAGCCGATCGCGAGGCACAGCAGCGTGGTGATGGCCGCGAACTTCAGGCTCGACACATAGGCCTTGAAGTACAGCGCGTCGCCGGTCATGAACACGTAGTTGCCGAACTTCAGCGTGATCTTCAGTGCGCCGTCGGCGACGCTCGTGATGTCGTTCGGCGTCACGGCGCCCATTTCGGACACGCTGTACTTCAGCACGATCAGGAACGGAGCGAGGAAGAACGCCAGCAGCCACAGGTACGGGATGCCGATGACGGCGCTTCTTCCTCTCCACCAGCTTGGCGCTCTCATTGCGTCAGCACCACGTGAGCAGACGGAGACCAATGCGCCCAGACCTCGTCGTCCCAGGTGATCACGTCGTCGCGGTGCCGCTCCGAGTTGTTCTGGCTGACCTTCAGCATCGCCCCGCTGGGAAGCTGGATGTGGAACACCGTGAAGCTGCCGAAGTACGCGAGGTTTTTCACCTTGCCGCGGGCCCGGTTGTGCGGCCCATGCTCACCGTCAGGCGCCTGCCGCGACAGTTGGATCTTCTCGGGCCGCAACGCCACCGTCACCTCCATGCCCTCGGTGCCGGTGATGCCGTGGCCCACGTAGTGCGTGCAGTCGGGGCAGGTGATCACCACGTGGTYGGGCTGGTCCTCGGTGACCGCGCCGTCCATCAGGTTCACGTTGCCGATGAAGTCGGCCACGAAGCGCGTCGCCGGTGTCTCGTAGATGTCGGCCGGCGGCCCCACCTGCAGGAAACCGCCTTCGCTCATCACCGCGATGCGCGAAGCCATCGTCATCGCCTCTTCCTGGTCGTGCGTCACCATCACGCAGGTCACGCCGACCTCCTCGATGATGTTCACCAGCTCGATCTGCGTTTCCTCGCGCAGCTTCTTGTCGAGAGCGCCCAGCGGCTCATCGAGCAGCAGCAGCTGCGGCTTCTTCGCCAGGCTGCGCGCCAGCGCCACCCGCTGCTGCTGGCCGCCCGACAACTGGTGCGGCTTGCGCTTGCCGTACTTGGTCAGCTGCACCAGCTTCAGCATCGCGTCGACCCGCTCGGCGATCTCGGCCTTCGGCAGCCGGTCGCGCCGCAACCCGAACGCGATGTTGTCCCACACCGTCAGGTGCGGGAACAGCGCATACGACTGGAACATCATGTTCAACGGCCGCGCATACGGCGGCAGGCCGGCGAGATCCTTGCCGTCGAGCACGATACGGCCCGAGGTCGGCGTCTCGAAACCCGCCAGCATGCGCAGCAGCGTCGTCTTGCCGCAGCCCGACGAACCGAGCAAGGCAAAGATCTCGCCCTTCGCGATGTCGACGCTGACGTGGTTGACCGCGACGGCACCGCCGCCGAAATCCTTCACCACGTCTTCGATGCGCAGGAAACCGGCTTGCGGTGTGCTGGTCATCGCCGCTCCGATCAGACGCCGGTCTTGAAGGAGGTGTAGATGCGCGTCATCGTGCGCCGGATGTCGTTCGTCACCGCATCGGGCAACGCCATCTTCTGCATGTCGGCATCGCCCGGGAACACCGTCGGGTTGCTCGCCACCTCGGGCTTGATGAACTTGCGCGATTCCTTGTTCGGGTTCGCGTAGAACACCTTGTTCGTCAGCGAGGCATGCACCTCGGGCCGCATGATGTAGTTGATGAACTTGTGCGCGTTGTCCGGGTGCGGCGCATCGGCCGGGATCACCATCGTGTCGAAGAACAGCACGCCGCCGGTCTTCGGGATCAGCGCCTCGATCTTCTGGCCGGTCTTGCTGTCGATCGCGCGCTGGCGGGCAATGTTGATGTCGCCCGACCAGCCGAGCGCCACGCAGATCGAGCCGTTGGCCATGTCGTTGATGTAGCCCGACGAGCTGAACAGCGTCACCGACGAGCGGACCTTCTTCAGCAGGTCAGGCACGCCCTGGTAATCGCCGGCATTGCGCGAGAACGCCGCCTTGCCGAGGTAGTGCATCGCGGCCGGCACCACGTCGGTCGGCGAGTCGAGGAAGGACACGCCGCACGACTTGAGCTTGCTGATGTACTCCGGCTTGAACACCAGGTCCCAGGCGTTGTCGGGCATCGGCAGGCTGCCCAGCGCCGCCTTCACCTTGTCGACATTGATGCCCACCGTGGTGTAGCCCCACAGCCAGTCGGCCATGTAGTCGTTGCCCGGGTCCAGCTTCGCGAGCGTCGCCTGGATCTGCGGGTCCATGTTCTTCAGGTTCGGCAGCTTGCTCTTGTCGAGCTTGCGCAGCAGCCCGCCGTCGGCCTGCAGCTTGGCCCAGTACGACGACGGCACGACCACGTCGTAGCCGCTCTTGCCGGCCACCAGCTTCGCGTGGACGATCTCGTTGTTGTCGAAGTTGTCGTAGCGCACCTTGATGCCGGTCTCCTTCTCGAAGTTGGCCAGCGTGTCCTCGGCGATGTAGTCGGACCAGTTGTAGATGTTGATGACCTTGTCTTCCTCCTGCGCCAAGGCGGCCGTGCCCCACAGCATTGCAGCCACAGCACATCCCAATGCACCGAACACCTGCTTCATGGTCATGTCCTTCATGTTGAGAAAAACCGGGGTATGGAATCAGAGCCAGCCGCGCTGTTTGACGTCGGCGAGGGTGAGGTCGAGGCACTTGCGGATCAGCGCGACCATCTCGTCGACCTGCGCGATCGTCATCACCAGCGGCGGTGCGACGATCATCCGGTCGCCGACCGCGCGCATGATCAGCCCGTTGCCGAAGCAGTGGCCGCGGCACACCATGCCGACTTCGAGCGCGCTGTCGAACACGCGGTTGGCCGACTTGTCCTTCACCAGCTGCAGCGCACCCATCATTCCGCAGGTCTGCGCCTCGCCCACCAGCGGGTGCTCGCCGAGCTCGGCGAAGCGCGCCGCGAGATGCGGCCCGAGCTCGGTGCGCACGCGCTCGACCAGCCCCTCGCGCTGGATCAGCCGGATGTTGGCCAGCGCCACCGCGCAGGCCACCGGGTGCCCGGAGTAGGTGTAGCCGTGGTTGAACTCGCCGCCTTGCTCGATCAGCACCTTCGCGATGCGCTCGCCGACCATCACGCCGCCGAGCGGGATGTAGCCCGAGCTCACGCCCTTCGCGAAGGTCATCAGGTCGGGCTTGAAGCCCATCGTCTCGCAGCCGAACCAGCGGCCGGTGCGCCCGAACCCGGTGATGACCTCGTCGGAGACCACCAGGATGC
>NZ_JBFUGN010000314.1:0-6125 GCF_056402895.1 Rhizobacter sp. P3_B12
GCATTTTGCGCGCCCCTCCTACCAGAACCTGGCATGCCACCCCACACACAGCCCCTGAGCCGACGGCTCCTGCTGGCCCCCGCCCTGCTCCTCACCGGGCTGCTGGCCGGCTGCAACACCGTGTTGCTGAACCCCTCCGGCGACATCGCCGCCCAGCAAGGCAAGCTGATCATCGTCAGCACCTGGCTGATGCTGCTGATCATCGTGCCGGTGATCGCGCTGACGGTGACCTTCGCCTGGCGCTACCGCGCTTCCAACCGCGCGGCCCGCTACGAACCCGACTGGGACCACTCCACGCAGCTCGAGCTGGTGATCTGGGCGGCGCCGCTGCTGATCATCATCGCGCTGGGCGCGATCACCTGGATCAGCACCCACACGCTGGACCCATACCGCCCGCTGAGCCGCATCGACGAGAAGCGCCCGGTCACCGCCGACGTGAAGCCGCTGGTGGTCGAGGTGGTCGCGCTCGACTGGAAGTGGCTCTTCATCTACCCCGAGCAGGGCATCGCCGTCGTCAACGAGCTGGCCGCGCCGGTCGACCGGCCGATCCAGTTCAAGATCACCGCGTCGTCGGTGATGAACGCGTTCTACATCCCCGAGCTGGCCGGCATGATCTACGCGATGCCGGGCATGCAGACCCAGCTGCATGCGGTGATCAACAAGCCGGGCGACTACGAAGGCTTCTCGGCCAACTACAGCGGCGCCGGCTTCTCGCACATGCGCTTTCGCTTCCACGGCGTGGACAACGCCGGGTTCGACAAATGGGTGCAGGCCGCCAAGGCCGACGCGAAGGAACTGACCCGCGCCGACTACCTGCAGCTCGAGAAGCCGAGCGAGCGCGAGCCGGTGCGCCGCTACGCGAGCTTCGCGCCGGGCCTGTACGACGCCATCCTGAACCGCTGCGTCGACACCTCGAAGATGTGCATGTCCGAGATGATGGCGATCGACGCCGGCGGCGGCCTCGGCCGCCAGGGCATCGACGGCGTCAAGGAGAAGGACGGCCACACCTCCGACGCCAACGGCGCCACGCCCCGCACCTACTACGTCGCCGCCGCGCTGTGCACGGTCGCCGACCCGACCGGAGCGCAACCCGTGCTGCGCACCGCGCAGACCGCCAGCACCCAGAACTGAGTCGCACCGATGCTCGATCACCTCGATTTGACGAAGCTCGTCTTCGGCCGCCTCTCATGGAACGCGATCCCGCTCCATGAGCCCATCCTGCTCGTCACCTTCGTCGCCGTCTGCCTGGGCGGCCTCGGCATGGTGGCGCTGCTCACCCGCTACCGCCTGTGGGGCTACCTCTGGCGCGAGTGGTTCACCAGCATCGACCACAAGAAGATCGGGATCATGTACGTGATCCTCGGCCTCGTGATGCTGCTGCGCGGCTTCGCCGATGCGGTGATGATGCGCGCCCAGCAGGCCGTGTCGTTCGGCGAGAACCTCGGCTACCTGCCGCCGCACCACTACGACCAGATCTTCACCGCCCACGGCGTGATCATGATCTTCTTCGTCGCGATGCCGCTGGTCACCGGGCTGATGAACTTCGTCGTGCCGCTGCAGATCGGCGCGCGCGACGTGGCCTTCCCGTTCCTGAACAACTTCAGCTTCTGGATGACCACCTTCGGCGCCGGCCTCGTGATGGCCTCGCTGTTCGTCGGCGAGTTCGCGCGCACCGGCTGGCTGGCCTACCCGCCGCTGTCGGGCATCGCGTACAGCCCTGACGTGGGGGTCGACTACTACATCTGGTCCCTGCAGATCGCGGGGGTCGGCACGCTGCTCTCGGGCGTGAACCTGATCGCCACCATCGTCAAGATGCGCGCCCCCGGCATGTCGATGATGAAGATGCCCGTCTTCACGTGGACCTCGCTGTGCACCAACATCCTGATCGTCGCCGCCTTCCCGGTGCTGACGGCAGTGCTGGTGCTGCTCTCGCTCGACCGCTACGCCGGCACCAACTTCTTCACGAACGATCTCGGCGGCAACGCGATGATGTACGTGAACCTGATCTGGATCTGGGGCCACCCCGAGGTCTACATCCTGGTGCTGCCGGCCTTCGGGATCTTCTCGGAAGTGGTCTCCACCTTCAGCGGCAAGCGCCTGTTCGGCTACGCGTCGATGGTGTACGCCACGGTCGTGATCACCATCCTGTCGTACCTGGTGTGGCTGCACCACTTCTTCACGATGGGTTCGGGGGCGAGCGTGAACTCGTTCTTCGGCATCACGACGATGATCATCTCGATCCCGACCGGCGCGAAGATCTTCAACTGGCTCTTCACGATGTACCGCGGGCGCATCCGCTTCGAGGTGCCGATGCTGTGGACGGTCGGCTTCATGATCACCTTCGTGATCGGCGGCATGACCGGCGTGCTGCTCGCGGTGCCGCCGGCCGACTTCGTGCTGCACAACAGCCTGTTCCTGATCGCGCACTTCCACAACGTGATCATCGGCGGCGTGCTGTTCGGGCTGATGGCCGGCATCACCTACTGGTTCCCGAAGGCCTTCGGCTACAAGCTCGATCCGTTCTGGGGCAAGTGCTCGTTCTGGTTCTGGCAGACCGGCTTCTTCTTCGCGTTCATGCCGCTGTACGTGCTGGGCCTGATGGGCGTCACGCGCCGCCTGAGCCACTTCGAGGATCCGTCGCTGCAGATCTGGTTCGTGATCGCCGCGTTCGGTGCCTTCCTGATCGCGCTCGGCATCGGCAGCTTCCTGATCCAGCTGGTGGTGAGCTTCATGCGGCGCGAGCAGCTGCGCGACGTGACCGGCGACCCCTGGGACGGCCGCACGCTCGAATGGTCGACCGCCTCGCCCCCGCCGTCGTACAACTTCGCGTTCACGCCGGTGGTGCACGACAACGACGCCTGGTACGACATGAAGAACAACAAGTTCGAGCGCCCGACCGACGGCTTCATCCCGATCCACATGCCGAAGAACACCGGCGCCGGCTTCATCATCGCCGGCCTCGCGGCGGCGGTCGGCTTCGCGATGATCTGGCAGATGTGGCTGCCGGCCGTCCTCGGCTTCGTCGCGATGATGGCGGCGATCATCGTCCACACCTTCAACTACAAGCGCGACTTCCACATCGGCGCGGACGAAGTCGTCCGCACCGAGAACGCACGCACCCAGATGCTCGCTGCCCATGTCTGATCTCACCCTGAACCCTGCCGCGGTCGACCCGACCGCGCCGCGCTACTACCTGCGCGAGGAACACCATCCGGAGAACGGCACCCTGCTCGGGTTCTGGCTCTACCTGATGAGCGACTGCCTGGTCTTCGCGTGCCTGTTCGCCGTCTACGGCGTGCTGGGCCGCAGCTACGCGGCCGGCCCGTCGGGCGCCGACCTGTTCGACCTGCCGCTGGTGGCGGTGAACACCTCGCTGCTGCTGCTGTCGTCGATCACCTACGGCTTCGCGGTGCTCGAGATGCAGCGCCAGCGGCTGCGCGCCACGCTGGTGTGGCTGGGCATCACCGGCCTGTTCGGCCTGGGCTTCCTGAGCCTGGAGCTGTACGAGTTCGCGCACCTGATCCACGAAGGCGCCGGCCCGCAGCGCAGCGCGTTCCTGTCGTCGTTCTTCACGCTGGTGGGCACGCACGGCCTGCACGTCACCTTCGGCATCGTCTGGCTGGTCACGCTGATGTTCCAGCTCGGCAAGCACGGGCTGACCGCGCCGAACCGCCGCCGCGTGATGTGCCTGTCGATGTTCTGGCACTTCCTGGACGTCGTCTGGATCGGCGTCTTCACGTTCGTCTACCTGATGGGGGTGCTGCCGTGAGCGCACACGAAATCGACAGCCTCGCCCACGGGCGCGATCACGGCCACGGTCATGACCACGACGACCACGGCCACGACAGCGGCCACGCCCCCAGCACGCTGAAGGGCTACGCCACCGGCTTCATCCTGTCGGTGATCCTGACGGCGATCCCGTTCTGGCTGGTGATGGGCAAGGCCTTCAACAACTCCAGCACCACGGCGCTGGTGATCCTCGGCTTCGCCGCGGTGCAGATCGTCGTGCACATGGTGTACTTCCTGCACATGAACGCCCGCTCGGAAGGCGGCTGGACCATGCTGGCGCTGATCTTCACGCTGGTGCTGGTGGTGATCACGCTGAGCGGTTCGTTGTGGGTGATGTTCCACATGAACAGCAACATGATGCCCACGATGCACGACATGCGAGTGCGGCCGTGAGGCCGCGCAGGGCAGCGCTGATCGCAGCGGCCGCCCTGCTGTTCGCAGGCTTCGCCGCGCTCGGCACCTGGCAGGTGCAGCGGCTGTCCTGGAAGCTGGAGCTGATCGAGCGGGTCGAGCAACGGGTGCACGCGGCGCCGGTCGAGGCGCCTGCCGGGCCCGTCACCGCGGCGGCCGATGAATACCGGCACGTCGTGCTGCACGGCCGCTTCCTGCATGCGCACGAGACCCTCGTGCAGGCCGTCACCGAGCAAGGCCCCGGTTGGTGGCTCGTGACGCCGCTGCAGCAGGCCGATGGCCGCAGCGTGCTGGTCAACCGCGGCTTCGTCACCACCGAATCGAAAGCCCTCGCCGCGCGCCCCGATGGCGAGGTTGCCGTCACCGGCCTGCTGCGCCTGACCGAGCCGCGCGGCGGCTTCCTGCGCCGCAACGATCCTGCCGCCGGCCGCTGGTTCTCGCGCGACGTGGAGGCCATCGCCTCGGCACACGGTATTCCGAATGTCGCCGCCTATTTCGTCGACGCCGATGCAGGCCCCGACGCCTGGCCCGTCGCCGGCCTGACCGTCGTCAGCTTCCACAACAACCACCTCGTCTACGCCCTCACCTGGTTCGGGCTGGCCGCGATGGTGGCAGGGGCGGCGTGGATGCTGCGGCCGGGCGGCCGCTGGGCGAGGGAGAATCCGCTCTCCCCGGCCCCTGCCTCCGCCCTTCCCCACGATGCCCCTCACGGCTGACACCCTCCCGCTGCAGCACACGACGATCGGCCCGCCCACGACCTGGGCCGGTACCGCCGGCGTCACCGACGCCGGCCTGAAGAACATGCAGCAGTTGATCCAGCTGCGCTGGATCGCGGTGGTGGGCCAGGTCGCCACGATCGCCACCGTGCATGTCGGGTTCGGCATCCGGCTGCCGCTGGAGCACATGCTCGCGGTGCTGTACTGCCTGGTCGCGTTCAACCTCGTCAGCGTGCTGCGGCTGCGCAACCGGCGGCCGGTGCTGCACGTGGAGCTGCTGGTGGCGCTGCTGGTCGACGTGGGCATGCTGACCGCCCAGCTGTACCTGAGCGGCGGCGCGACCAACCCGTTCGCCTTCCTGTACCTGCTGCAGGTGATCCTCGGCGCGGTGCTGCTGAAGCCGCGCTACACCTGGGTGCTGGTGGTCGTCACCAGCGTCTGCTTCGCGGGGCTCGGGCTGTACCACCGGCCGCTGGACATCCCGCTCGACCACGTGCGCGGCCTGTCGAGCCCGTTCGTGCTCGGGCTGCTGCTGTGCTTCGCGCTGAACGCGGCGCTGCTGGTCACCTTCATCACCCGCATCCAGCGCAACCTGCGCGCCCGCGATGCGCGGCTGGCCGACCTGCGCCAGCGCGCCGCCGAAGAGGAGCACATCGTCCGCATGGGCCTGCTCGCGTCGGGCGCCGCGCACGAGCTGGGCACGCCGCTCGCGACGCTGGCGGTGATCCTCGGCGACTGGCGCCGGCTGCCGCACTTCAGCTCCGACCCCGAGCTGCTCGAAGAGGTGGTCGAGATGCAGACGCAGCTGGAGCGCTGCAAGGCGATCGTCAGCGGCATCCTGCTGACGGCCGGCGAGGCGCGCGGCGAATCGTCCGAGGCGACCACGCTCGCGACCTTCCTCGACGAGCTGGTGCACGACTGGCGCCGCACGCGGCCGGTCAAGGCCTTCGCGTACGAGAACCGCTTCGGCGACGATCTGCCGATGGTGTCCGATTCGGCGATCCAGCAGATGATCTGCAACGTGCTCGACAACGCGCTGGAGGCCTCGCCACAATGGCTGCGGCTCGATGTCGAGCGCGCCGGCGACGCGCTGACCCTGACGGTGACCGATGCCGGCAAGGGCTTCGCGCCCGGCCTGCTGGAGACGCTGGGCCAGCCCTATCGCTCGACCAAGGGCCGGCCGGGCGGCGGGCTCGGGCTGTTCCTGGT
>NZ_JBFUGN010000315.1:0-6083 GCF_056402895.1 Rhizobacter sp. P3_B12
AGGCGTAAGTAGGCGCAGTAACGCGAGTAGCGCTCGTCTTTCGCAGCCAGGTACCGCCTCTCGTCCAGAAAACTGAGGATGCCCCCGCGGACGCTTGTTCGCTGCAACCAGAGCCACGCCTCCGGCTCTCCCTCTGCCGCCCAGACGGCAGGAAACCGTTGCTTCAACTCCCTGGCCGCCAATGCAGTCGAGATGACCAGCATGGCGATCAGCGCAAAAAGCAGGACCACGGCAATGGTGGCAATCAGTCGCATCAGAGGACTCTCCATCGTTGGGGCGATAGCCTATCCGAAAGCTTCTGCTGGCGGTCGGTGGCTCAGTCCCTGAAGTGAGAGTGACAGTACGCCTCGCCTGTCGCGGGTTGGGATGACGCGTACGGTGCTCGGTCGGAGACAGCACTGCGAGGCCGGCTAAGGTGGGAAGCGCTTGCCTGAAACCGGTCATGGGCGAACTGCTGCTTGTGGCCGACTGTTGCCGATCGGCCGAGGTGCCTGTTCGCCTGTAGGCGACCCGTTGCGGTCGTTCAAGCCCTTCGATTCAACTCGGCGAAGCCGCGGTTGAGCAGCTCATCCGCCTTTCAAAGCGAAGGACTCACGAGTTGCCGCGACGCTTGCTCGCAGATCACGCAGCATCGGAAGGACTGCCACGAAGTTGCGAACCAGATCGCGTTCGCTCATCACCGGCAGAGGAAACCTGATCTGATAAACACCCCATCTGGTCGCAGACGCGCTGGATATCTCGCGGACCTCCGGCCCTGAGGACTCCCATGCGATGCCAGCCTGCCAGCCGTCAGGATCGACGACGAAGAGGTCGCCATTGACCTTGGGCCACGGGCCAGGCCATGGGACGCCAACATAGCCAAGCGCCCAGCCGTCAAGCAGCGAGCCTTCGATCAGCTTGGCTGCGTCGTATGCATCTTCAATGTGTCGAGTGGACAACATATGCCTGCGGCGACTAGCCGAATCCTCGAAGTCCCTCGCTGAACCGAAGGTAGGGAATCTTGGCATTGCACAGCAGGTCCTTGAGATCGGGGCTCGCGAAAACATGCGAGTCATTCATCACCAGCAGACGTGACCCATCCATCGAAAGATCTCGCATCTGATCGGGCGTGAAGAACTGGCCAATGCGAACTCGCGCGAGAGTGTGATTCTCTTGTCCGCTGACCGGATCAAAGACAACCGCCGGCTCGAACGCGACTCGATCCAAGTCGAAACTTCGCAGGAGTTCAGCTAGCCCTCGCTCGACCAAGAGGCAGCGATGCAGTTGATACCAAGGCGCAAGCACACCTCGCTCGAGTTGCTGGAAGCGCCCATCGGCACGCTCATACAGACGCGCGCCGTCCAATTCGCACCACACGTGAAAAGGTAGAGCCATCGACGATGTTTCGAAGAGAAGCGGCGAAGTCGACATTCTGCAGGGAAGACCTGAAAGCAGTCATCGGCGACCGACGGCATGTGGCCGACATGCGACTTCCGCCGAGTGGCGCGAAGGTTGGTCGCGCCCGTCCACTGTAGAGTGCGCCGTACGAACTGTATACAGAGTCAACAAATGATCGAACTCGAACTATTGGAAGAGATGTTTTCGAGCATCGCGAGCGGCGCGAGATGGGACATGTCGAAGCCCATGCTGTGGGGATACTTCTTCACTGATGCTTCTGAGGAAAAGCTCACCTCAATCGTTCCYGCCCTCGAACGCGACGGATGCAGGTTCGTCGACTTGTACGTTCCGGACTTGGACGAAGGCGAGCAGCCCTACTACTTCTTGCACGTGGAGAAGGAGGAGGTTCACACGCCCGCGAGCCTGTTTGAGAGGAACGGTCAGTTCTACGCCCTGGCTGAACGCTACGGCCTTGGCAGCTACGACGGAATGGACGTTGGGCCCATCCTCGCACCATAGCGTCCCCGCCCATTGGCAAACCCGTAAGCGGACACTGGCGACCGACCGGTTGTGGCCGGTCAGCGACGCTCGTCGCGTGACGCCGATGCGATCGGATCACCGGTGTCGTGGCAGGTCAAAGAGTTCGAGAGCCCACGGCACAAGCAGCGTCGCACCCGTTCGAATTGACTCCTCGGTCGGGTCGCTCAGGCACAGGACTGCATCCTCGTACCGTACGCGCAAACACACAGCAAAGACCTCCCCCGTTTGGCTCCTATAGGCCCACCAGTCCTCTTCGCCACCAAAGGTGCAGAGACTGTCAGTCTCCACGTAGAACGGGTCGCCGAGGTGAGTGCGAAGAGCACTTCGCGAAACACCTCGTGCCCACCCAACTTCCCACAACTGAGTGCCTGGTTCTCCTGGTGCGATCGGTATGAGTGAAGCGAGCATTGCAGGGAGCATGTGCGGTTGCCGACGACTGCAGGCTACCCTAAAGCTGCCGTTCGCGACAGGCAGCTGCTGGCCGCCAAGCGCCGTAGCTTCGCCTTTCGCAAGCCGTCATCGTCACAGTGAAGCTGCCTTGAGCCATTCCTCAAACCAGGCGGTCGGCATTCGTTCGCTCTCGAAGGAACGAGTCCGAAGCTCGCCCAATGAATAGGTGTTCGCGAGATAGAGATCCCACTGCGTTTCCACGTCGGTGAGGATCGGCAACAGCCGCTCAATCTCTTTGGGCGCGTCGACGTCCAGGTATCGGCACCAGAAGCTGTCACACCACTCTGCAATTTGCTTGTGCGAATGTGGCGCCGTGTCTGGCGCTGCGCCCCACGCAAGCACCGTGGCTACCGACTCGACGGTAAACGGTAGCTGGATCGAGGAGCCATTGCTGAGCATGGCCTAGCCTACCCGAAAGCCGCCGCTGACGAGAGGCAGTTCCTGGCCGATTGTCGCCATCGCGAACGATTCAAGTTCGGTCAAGCCATGCACGGCGCAAAGCGCGCGCTCGGTGCCGAAGGCGTTGTGGCCACTTCGTTCGACACTCGATTTCCTCAAGACACTCGGCGATTTCCGCGTCCACCGGCATGCCCTGCTCTAACCAGGCCACCGCCAGTTCAGGCCACGAGGGAGTGTCCCATCTGAGCCCCACGAGCACCACGTCTCTGGCAGGCGCCTGCCCCGACTCGTACTCGCGGTACGGCGATTCGAGATGAACAACCAGTGACTGGATAGGCATGTATCCAAGGCTACCCGAAAGCAGTCAGTCGCGACCGGCAGCTCCTGGCCGAATCGAGACGCAGAGGCTACCTCAGTACGATGTTCAGGCTTCGCCGATCGACAACGAGGAGGTGGAAGAACTCCTCGAGGCTGGAGGCCACCTGTGTGCCGGAGCTAATCCAGACGGACGATCGATCAACAGACTCTCTTCTGAGAAAGTATTCGTGGGATGAGATCAGAAAGTCGGCAAACGGAATGCACTCTCGTTCGAAACCTGCGCACTCCTGAGCACACTGTTCGATAGGCCACAACGAGAAGAAGTCGCGATCGGATTGACCTCGAGTCATTCCATTGCAAGCCGCGAACAGCTCGATCACATCGGTTGACGCCCATCGGCCCGCCCTCGCGAGCAAGGCAACTACCTCGTTGGACGGATACCCGGGCTGAATGTGGATTCCCTCGGTCCTCCACGCATGCAGCGCGGACGTTAGCGATTCCATGACCATCTGTGACCCTCTGCCGGCCGAGTTCGACGCCAGGTTAGCGTGGAGACTGTGCTTGTTGTCAGCCCCAGGTGTCGACGCCTGCATCCCTTGCGAGGACGGCTGAGGCTGTACGTTGACCGTTCCGAAACGCTGACTGAGGCATCGTAGCCTCTCACGGTGTCGCCCAGGAGCGGACGCTTCCAAAAGTCAGTTGCTGGCCGATATCGGATCTAGGCTCAACCAGCTGCGATGCTCGGGAACGAAGCACCGTCACCAGTCGCAATGGTGCTCGTCCTGATCGCCTTCAGGGCCTCGACGAGCCGCATACGCTTTCGCGGTGACTTGAGGGACGCAGGTAGGCGACTGAGCCAATGGCCGTTCGGGCCGACAGGGAGGCCGCTCTGTGATGCCAGGTTGCGCGATGTTGGCAGCGGTTGCTTCGACAGCACATCGATGAAGTGATCCAGTTGCGCAGGAGCGCTGAAGCGAAGTTCGGCGCCATCGAATTCCACGTGCAAGAAGACAAAGCCCTTGTGAGGGACGGACGATGGCGCTGGCAGATCGAACAACGAGGCTGAACCGTCCACCGGTCGATGGACCCAAAACGCGACGGGCGCTGAGCGCCAATCAGGCTGGTAGCTGAAGTGATACTTCGCGCTCATTGATGCTCATCCAGAACCGCCAACCAGGCGCAGCCGCCATTGTCGTTGCGGCCGGAAGCAGTCCTTTGCGACCGGCAGATGATTGCCGACGAGCGCAGCGCCCTCATGATTCGACCTTGATGCACTCTCCGTAGATCCCACTGGCGTCTACCCAGCCGTTGATCCGACCTCTGTTGTTGCCGATCTGGAAGCGTTCGCCTTGAATTGCCTTGACGAGGTGTAGGTACTCGGCGCCGCCAACCTTGCACAAGACAATGGCGCCGACCTTGAGCGTTGAGTGATCGGCGATCGGCGCGACCGTACAAAGCTGACCCGACTCCACCTTCCCCACCATAGAGTTGCCGCGCGGCCGAAATGAAACAACTTCTCCAGCCTTCAACCGCGCGATGTAGTTTGCTGCCCACCCCATTGGCCCCCCTATTTTGTAGATTCTTCGCCGGCATCTTTGACTCATGCAGATGACGCCATCACACGACAGGTCCTCTGACCAGCGATGGACTGGCCGGATAGCCTACCGCAAAGCAGTCAGTCGCGATCGACCGCTTGAATCCGCCGCCGAAGAGTGACCTTCAGGTGCCACGCTCCCACCACCCCAGCGCCGTGCCGTCTTCGGCATGGACGTTTCCATACTCCCACTCGCAGCCCGGATGGGATGCGACGAAGCGTTTGAAGACGTTCTCGATGGGAGCGAACCCGGCGCGAAGTGGAATCGTGAAAGCCAACCCCCTGTCGATGCTGCCGTCAAGGCGGCCGCCCAGATTTTCGACTTCTGCAGTGAGGCCTAGCTGCACGCCAGCGAATGCTGACGCAGAGAAAACACGGACAGCGATGTTTCCTGCACGGTCGGTGACGGTGTACAACCCCTCGGGACTGAGTTCGATTTCATCACCGGCAGCGATGCCATAAGCGAGACCGGGCGTGAATTCGATCCTGTACCTACTCCCACCAGAAGACGCCGCATGAACAGGCTCAAAGGCCGGCTTGCCACTGGAGTCTTCGCCGACTCGCAAAAGGATGTGCATAGGGGCGGACGTTAGCAAACCACGCCTGAGCGCCCCGAAAGCAGTCGACCGCGAACGTCCGGAAGTGGCCGGATTCGGCCATGGCATGTACGCGACCGCGGGCTACGGCGCACGTTGCTTGACGACCGAAACGTCTTCCAACGGGGCGGGCCAGATCTGAAGATGGTACCGATCATCGCCGTCGAGGCCATCCTCAGACAACGAATCGAGGCCGGAGAAGCAAACACGCACGCGATAAGTCCCAGGGGTCACAGGAATGCGGGCCGCACCTGGAAAATAGTCGGTGCAACCGGCAATGACCAAGTTCTCACCGGCTACGAACAGCTGGCATTCAACGACGTGATCGTAGGCCGTCGCGTTCGTTGGAGGCGATGATGTCAGGATCTCCAATGTGACAGGAACTTCCATGTTCCTGACCGTGCCGACGCCGACGGTGCCGGGTGCAACCGCAAGCAGTCGCGCAACCGCTTCATCAGGCCAAGCGTCCAAAAGGTTGCCGTCGGCTGCTTCGTCTTGCAGGTAGAACTGGAAATAGTCGGCGAAGATGTTGAAGCTATGCATACGATGGGACTACTCTAAAGCCGACACTGCCGACCGACTGCTCTTGGCCGGCTTCAGGCATTCGACCTCGTAGCACGCACTCCAAACGACGACACCAAGCGAAAGTATTTTCTGAGCGGGAAGGCGGCCACTCAAGGCTTGTTTTCGTCGACCGACCGGCGGACCTCCTGGTAGCGGTTGCCTGCAAGGCGCGTCGGGCATTGAGCGCGCTCGAAATCTGCAGGCTGAAAGGCAACTGGAAACAGGTCGCAGAGAAGGTCACAGAA
>NZ_JBFUGN010000316.1:0-6076 GCF_056402895.1 Rhizobacter sp. P3_B12
CCCCGGAGCTTGAGCGCCGCCCACTGACAATCCCGCGGTCGGCCACCGGTCGCCGCGGGATTTTGCATCCAGGACACGATGGAGTTCTTCACCACATCGCTGCTGAACGGCATCAGCTACGGGCTGCTGCTGTTCATGCTGAGCTCCGGCCTCACGCTGATCTTCAGCATGATGGGCGTGCTGAACTTCGCGCATGCGAGCTTCTACATGCTGGGCGCGTACTTCGCGTACACGACGACGCTGTTCGTCGGCTTCTGGCCGTCGCTGGTGGTCGCGCCGCTGCTCACCGGCGTGGTCGGCGCGCTGTTCGAGCGCTTCTGCCTGCGCCGGGTGCACCGTTTCGGCCACGTCGCCGAGCTGCTGATCACGTTCGGGCTGTCGTTCGTGATCCTCGAGCTGGTGCAGCTGACCTGGGGCCGCTCGGCGGTCGACTACCGCGTGCCGGCGATCCTCGACGGCCCGCTGTTCACGCTGTACGGCACGCAGTTCCCGATGTACCGCGCGTTCATGATGGGGGTCGCGCTGCTGATGCTGGTGTCGGTGTGGCTGCTGCTGTCGCGCACCCGCATCGGGCTGGTGATCCAGGGCGCGCTGACGCATCCCGACATGGTCGAGGCGCTGGGCCACAACGTGCCGCGGATCTTCATGCTGGTGTTCGGCGGCGGGGCGGCGCTGGCCGGGCTGGCCGGCGTGATCGGCGGCAACGCCTACGTCACCGAGCCGACGATGGCCGGCGCGGTCGGGCCGATCATCTTCGTCGTCGTGGTGGTCGGCGGCATGGGCTCGCTGGCCGGCGCGTTCGTCGCGTCGCTGCTGATCGGGCTGGTCCAGACCTTCGCGGTCGCGCTCGACCAGTCGGCGCTCGGCGCGCTGCAGTGGGCCGGCCTCGCGATCACGCCCGAGACCTTCGGCTACCCGCTGCTGAAGCTGAAGATCTCGCAGGTGGCGCCGATCCTGCCGTACCTGCTGCTGGTGCTGATGCTGATCTTCCGCCCGAAGGGCCTGATGGGGACGCGCGAAGGATGAGTGCCGTGCTGAAGTCGGTCGACCGGGTGGCAGGCCGCGAGGCGGGCGGCGGGCGCATCCATTTCCGCCCGTGGAACGTCGGCCGCTGGGTGGTGTGGGGCGTGTTCGCGCTGCTGCTGGTCGTCGCGCCGATGCTGTTCACCAGCGGCCTCGCGATGACGATGCTGTCGCAGATGGGCTACATGGTCATCATCTGCCTCAGCTACAACCTGCTGCTCGGCCAGGGCGGCATGCTGAGCTTCGGGCATGCGGTGTATGTCGGGCTGGGCGCGTTCTTCGCGATCCATGCGATGAACCTGATCGGTGCCGGCCGCCTGCCGCTGCCGATGAGCCTGGTGCCGCTGGTCGGCGGGCTGGCCGGCGCGGGCGTCGCGGCGCTGCTCGGCTGGGTGACGACGAAGAAATCGGCCAACACCTTCGCGATGATCACGCTGGGCGTCGGCGAGCTGGTCGCGGCGATGGCGCTGATGTTCCCGGAGTTCTTCGGCGGCGAGGGCGGCGTCAGCTCGAACCGCGTGGCCGGCAAGGCGGTGCTGGGCATCACCTTCGGGCCGCAGGTGCAGGTCTATTACCTGATCGCGGTCTACTGCTTCGTCTGCACCGCCGCGCTGTACGCGCTGACGCGCACGCCGCTCGGCCGCATGCTGAATGCCGTTCGCGACAACCCGGAGCGCGTCGAGTTCGTCGGCTACAACACGCAGGTGGTGCGCTACCTGGCGTTCGTGATCGCCGGCTTCTTCGCCGGCATCGGCGGCGGGCTGACGGCGCTCAACTTCGAGATCGTCACGGCGGATTCGGTCGGTGGCTTCCGCTCGGGCAGCTACCTGCTGTTCACCTTCCTCGGCGGCGCGTTCTTCTTCTTCGGGCCGGTCATCGGCGCGGTGCTGCTGGTGCTGGCCTTCGTGCTGTTCTCCGAGATCACGAAGGCCTGGCAGATCTACCTGGGGCTCGTCTTCATGTTCATGGTGATGTTCGCGCCGGGCGGCATCTCGAGCCTGATCATGATGAACCTGCGGGTGGCGGCCTTCGGCAAGCTGCGCCGGCTCGCGTCGTCGTACCTGGCGCTGGGCGGCACCGGCGCGGTGGCGCTGGCCGGCGCGGCGGCGATCGTCGAGATGATCTACCACGTGCAGCTCAATTCGGCGCTCGGCCCGACGCTGCGTTTCATGGGCGGCACGCTGAACGTGCAGGGCCTGGACAGCTGGTTCGGCGCGGTGTTCGTGATGGCGATCGGCATCGCGATGTTCGAGCTCGCGCGGCGCGAGTTCAAGCGGCAATGGGACCAGACGCAGCAGGAGATCGAGAAGGAAATCAAGCGGAGGGAAGCCCTGTGAGCGCGCATCCCTTCGCGCTGGAACTCACCGATGTGCGCAAGAGTTTCGGCAAGACCGAGATCATCCGCGGCGCGACGCTGAGCGTGAAGCCCGGCGAGCGGGTCGCGATCATCGGCCCGAACGGTGCCGGCAAGTCGACGCTGTTCAACCTGATCAGCGGGCGCTTCGGCATCAGCACCGGCGACATCCGGCTGAACGGCACGTCGATCGCCGGCCGCAAGCCGTACGAGATCAACCGCATGGGCCTGGCGCGCAGCTTCCAGGTGTCGAACCTGTTCGTGCGGCTGTCGGTGTTCGAGAACATCCGCTGCGCAGTGCTGTGGAGCATGGGCTACCGCTACGCGTTCTGGAAGTTCCTCGCCGACCTGCGCGACGCGAACGACCGCGCCGACGAGGTGCTGCGCATGATCAAGCTCGACAAGAAGCGCGACGTGCAGGCGATGAACCTGACCTACGCCGAGCAGCGCGCGCTGGAGATCGGCATCACGATCGCCGGCGGCGCGAGCGTGATCCTGCTCGACGAGCCGACCGCCGGCATGAGCAAGAGCGAGACGACGCGCTTCATCCAGCTGATCCGCGAGGTGACGGTGGGCAAGACGCTGCTGACGGTGGAGCACGACATGGGCGTGGTGTTCGGCCTGGCCGACAAGATCGCGGTGCTGGTGTATGGCGAGGTGATCGCGTTCGACGTGCCCGATGCGGTGCGGGCGAACGCGAAGGTGCAGGAGGCGTACCTGGGCTCGGTCCTGGTGGCTCACGAGAAAGCGCACGGGGCCTGACGCGATGCTGAAACTCGACAACCTGCACGCGTTCTACGGCAAGAGCCATGTGCTGCATGGCGTGACGCTGGACGTGCAGCCCGGCGAGATCGTCAGCCTGCTGGGCCGCAACGGCTCGGGCCGCTCGACCACCGTGAAGGCGATCATGGGCCTGGTGGACGGCAAGGGCTCGGTGCGTTGGGGCCAGCGCGAGCTGCTCGGGCTGAAGGCCTTCGAGATCGCGCACCAGGGCATCGGCTACGTGCCGGAGAACCGCGACATCTTCCCGAAGCTGACGGTGCACCAGAACCTGCTGCTCGGCGAGAAGCGCGGCAAGCCGGCGCCGCGCTGGTCGTTCGACGACATGTACGCGATGTTCCCGCGGCTGAAGGAGCGCCAGCACACCGAKGCCGGCGTGCTGTCGGGCGGCGAGCAGCAGATGCTGACGCTGTGCCGCACGCTGATGGGCGACCCGGACCTGATCATGATCGACGAGCCGACCGAGGGCCTGGCGCCGAAGATCGTCGAGCAGGTCGCGCAGTACCTGAACGAGCTGAAGCGGCGCGGTGTCTCGGTGCTGCTGGTCGAGCAGAAGCTGACCATCGCGCTGGAGATCTCGCAGCGCTGCTACGTGATGGGGCACGGCAGGATCGTGTTCGAGGGAACGCCGACCGAGCTGAAGTCGAACGCCTATATTCGCAAGGAGTGGCTCGAGGTGTAGCCCGGATGCCCATCCGGATTTGTCGCTGACGAGACATCACCCCGCCACGATTCCTTCCTAGAATCGAACGATCGTTCTATTCCACCCGGAGACACCGCATGAGCGCCACCTACGAACTTCGCGGCCCGGTTGCCGTGATCACGCTCGACAACCCGCCTGTCAACGGCCTCGGCTACGACACCCGCAAGGGCATCACCGACGGGCTCGACAAGGCCCAGGCCGACGGCAAGGTGAAGGCCGTCGTGATCACCGGCGCCGGCAAGGCCTTCTCGGGCGGCGCCGACATCCGCGAGTTCGGCTCGCCGAAGGCGCTGCAGGAGCCGAACCTGCTGAGCGTGATCCTCGCGGTGGAGGCTTGCACGAAGCCGGTGGTCGCCGCGATCCACACGGTGTGCATGGGCGGCGGGCTCGAGCTCTCGCTCGGCTGCCACTACCGCGTGGCCGCGCCCGGCACGCAGGTGGCGCTGCCCGAGGTCAAGCTGGGCCTGGTGCCCGGTGCCGGTGGCACGCAGCGCCTGTCGCGCGTGATCGGCGTCGAGAACGCGCTGAACATGATCGTCAGCGGCGAGCCGGTGAAGAGCGAGCTGCTCGCGATGGCGCCGGGGCAGAAGCTGTTCGACAAGATGATCGACGGCGACCTGCTCGCCGGTGCGGTGGCGTTCGCGACCGAAGTGGCTGACAAGCGCCCGTTGCCGCTGGTGCGCAACCTGAAGGCCGAGCACCCGAACCCGGACGCCTTCTTCCAGTTCGCGCGCAACACGGTCGGTGCGATGTCGAAGAACTTCCCGGCGCCGCTGCAGTGCGTCGAGACCGTCGCAGCCTCGGTCTACAAGAAGTTCGACGACGGCATGAAGCAGGAGCGCGAGGCCTTCATCGCATTGATGATGACGCCCGAGAGCCGTGCGCTGCGCCATGCCTTCGTGGCCGAGCGTGCGACGACCAAGATCCCCGACGTGCCGGCCGACACGCCGGTGCGCGACGTGAAGAAGCTCGCGGTGATCGGTGCCGGCACGATGGGCGGCGGCATCGCGATGAACTTCCTGAACGCCGGCATCCCGGTGGTGATGCTCGAGATGAAGCAGGAGGTGCTGGACAAGGGCATCGCGATCATCCGCAAGAACTACGACGCGCAGGTCAAGAAGGGCAAGCTGAAGCAGGACAAGCTCGATGCCCGCATGGCCTTGCTGAGCACGACGCTGAACTACGCCGACCTGAAGGACGCCGACATGGTGATCGAGGCGGTGTTCGAGGACATCGGCGTGAAGGAGCAGGTCTTCAAGACGCTGGACGAGGTGATGAAGCCGGTCGCGATCCTCGCGAGCAACACCTCGACACTGGACGTCAACAGGATCGCGTCGTTCACGAAGCGCCCGCAGGACGTGATCGGCACGCACTTCTTCAGCCCGGCCAACGTGATGAAGCTGCTGGAGGTGGTGCGCGGCGAGAAGACCGCGAAGGACGTGCTGGCCACCGTGATGGCGCTGGGCAAGAAGATCAAGAAGACCTGCGTGGTGTCGGGCGTGTGCGACGGCTTCATCGGCAACCGGATGATCGAGCAGTACTCGCGCCAGGCCGGCTTCCTGCTGGAAGAGGGCTGCACGCCGCAGCAGGTGGACAAGGCGGTCGAGAAATTCGGCTTCGCGATGGGCCCGTTCCGCATGGGTGATCTCGCGGGCAACGACGTGGGCTGGTACATCCGCAAGCGCCGCTACCTGGAGAAGCCGGACCTGCGCTACAGCAAGACTGCCGACCTGCTGTGCGAGATGGGGCGCTTCGGCCAGAAGACCGGCGCCGGCTGGTACGACTACGTGCCGGGCAAGCGCGATGCGATCCCGAGTGCGCTGGTCGACGGCATGATCGAGAAGCACCGCGCCGAGCTGGGCATCACGCCGCGCAAGATCAGCGACGACGAGATCGTGCACCGGCTGGTGTATGCGCTGGTGAACGAGGGCGCGCGGATCGTCGAGGAGGGCATTGCCTTGCGCGCGAGCGACATCGACATGGTGTACCTGACCGGCTACGGCTTCCCGCTGCACCGTGGCGGGCCGATGTGCTATGCGGACACCGTGGGCTTGTTCAACGTGGTGGCGGCGATGAACCGTTTCGCGAAGAACCCGCACGACGATGCGAAGTTCTGGCAGCCGGCGCCGTTGCTGGCGCGCCTGGCGGCCGAAGGCAAGACTTTCTCCTGAGATGAATCGGAGCACACCATCATGACCCATGCAGTGATCGTTTCC
>NZ_JBFUGN010000317.1:0-6041 GCF_056402895.1 Rhizobacter sp. P3_B12
GCCAGCGCCACAGCGCGGTGATGGCGACCAGCCCGATGCCGGTGACCGCCCAGAACGTCGAGCGCCAGCCGGCCGCATGGCCGAGCGCGGTGCCCAGCGGCACGCCGAGGATGTTGGCCACCGTGAGGCCGGTGAACACCAGCGAGACGGCCTGCGCCCGCTTCTCGTGCGGCACGAGCCCGGCCGCGACGACCGCGCCGATGCCGAAGAAGGCGGCATGGCAGAACGCGGTGACGACGCGCGCGACCATCAGGAACTCGTAGTTCGGCGCGATCGCGCACAGCGCGTTGCCGAGGATGAACAAGCCCATCAGCGAGACCAGCGCCCGCTTGCGGTGCCACTTGGCGGTGAGGATCGCGAGGATCGGCGCGCCGATCGTCACGCCGAACGCATAGCCGGAGACCAGCATGCCGGCCACCGGCGCGGTGACGCCGAAGTCGCGGGCGACATCCGGCAGCAATCCCATGATCACGAATTCGGTGGTGCCGATGCCGAATGCGGCGGCGGCCAGGGCGAGCAAGGGAAGGTTCACGGGGTGGGGGAGGACAGGCGGACGAAGCCCCGAACTCTACGTGGAAACCCGAAAGTCCGTTCGCGCCGGGGATGCCTGGATGCCGGCCGACCTGTGCGGAATTGCAGCCGCAGCGCAGGGAGGCGGGCCATCCGTCTGGCCTTCGCCTGGAATTGCTGCACTGCGATCTGACACACAGCTTGCGCTCCCACACGGGGGCGTGAACCAGGGAGGGAATCCCCAAGAAGGAATTCCCGATGAGTCGAGAACGATTTGATGCATTGATGGCCCGCCTGGCCCATCAGTTGGAGCTGGAGGATCTGCCCGATCTGCTGCATCGCGGGCTGCTGAACGTCGCCGGCATCGATGTGCTGCTTGGGTGCGGTGATGACGGCGAACTCCGGCTGGTGGTGGACATGGGGCCGCTGCCCGACGGAGGCAGCGTGGCATCGCTTCGCCGCCTGCTCGAACTCAACCTGCGGCGTGCCGAGGATGCGCCGTTGACGTTGGCGCTGCACCCGCAGAGCGGTCACGTGATCGGTATCGCGCTCCTTGCTGTCGATGCGCTCGAAGGCGAGGACGACCTGCTGCGGCTGCTGACGCTGCGCATGCCCTCCTGGTTCGATGCCGTGCAGAGTGAACTGGACGGGCTGGATGACGGGCCGCGCGCGGCGGCGCCCATCGGCTTCGACTTCGCCGGCGGGGTCTCACGATGAAGCCCATGGACACCGCGCCCCCTCAGAAGCGGCAGATCGGAGGCAACTCCAGACAAGAGGTGCCTCCGGGATCGAATGCATCGGTCCCGCCTCATTCACCGGGCTTGGGTGTGTCCTCCTATGCAGAGTTCATCTCTGCCTATGCCCAAGGAGAAGGGCGCTCGCTAACGTCGCGATTGCCGGAGCCCGACTGGGATGCGATCTGCGAAATGCTGTTCCCTGCGCGTGAAGCTGAATTCACATGGGGGAATACGCAGTTCTTCCAAGGCTTCGCCGATCATCTGGAGCTGATGTCGGTACTGCTGACCGAACTCGCGCCGCTGTTCGCGCGACAGGCGCGCCGGCTGGTCAAGAAGGGATTGCTCAAGCCGAACGGGAGCGACGGGCAGTTCGCGATCGCCATGACGATGTTGGGCGGAAAGGAGCAACCGGTGAAGGGCCACCGGGAGCAGCGACTGGAGGACCTGAAAGCTCACGGCAGCCGGGCCAGGAAGGTCTTTCAGCGCCTGGCCGGCAAGCGCCGGACGGGCCATGAGCCGCACAAGCCGGGCGAGGTGCAGACGACGGCTCGGCATGCCAGGAACTATGTGGGCGGCGTCGTGTCCAGTGCGCTGAAGGAGGCCGGAAGCCTCGCGCCCGACGGGGTGTCCGACGCCATGCCGTACCTGCAGGGTGCCGGTGATCTCCTGAGTCCGTTGACGCTCGGCTACCACGGCGTGAACATGTACGGCGTGCTGCTGAAGAAGCTCACGGCGAGCGAGAAGGCGAAGCTGGGACTCGTGATGAAGTTCATGGCTGCCGAGCAGGCTCAGCGCGCGTTGCTTGCCGGGACCTTGCCGGTGATCGCGTCGAGTTTGTCCGCCATCGAATTCTGGGCGACCCTGTCCGCGTGGCCTGACGCCGCTGCCGTCGTAAGCAAGGTCGTGCGAAGGTTCGACAACAGGCGCCAGCGCGGGACGGAGGTGCCGACGGACATGCGTTCGCCGGGCTGGATGCTGAAGGCGAAGAACGCAAAGACCGTGGCGGACGACAAGCAGGCGACGGTGGGCCTTCCCCGCGACCTGCTTCCCGATGTCGCGATGGCGAATGTCGCCAGAGGGGCGTTCGAAGTTTCCGGGCATGCAAGCCTGAGCGGCTTTCTTTCGGGCTTCGGTGCCTTGGCCGGCACCCGGGACATGCCGCAGGGAGGATTCGAGCTGGAGGCTGCCGACATCGCGAAGGCCATGTCCAAGGCGCGAATCGCACGATTGACGCCGTTGTGGGACGAGGCATGGGACAACCCGTTGCATGAGGCCTATCTGGGCACCCTGCTCGGTTACTGCCAGCGCAAGAAGCGAATTGCGGGCAAGGAGCAGAAGGCGGCTGTCAGCCGGATCGTGTCTGGTGCCGGGCGCATCGTCGCCGCAGAGATGAGCACGATCCTGTTGGCGAAGTTCGCGCTGGGGGCGGCGGCCGTCCCCGTCGTCGCCGCTGCCGCCCCCGGGCTGGCCTATGCCATCCCGGTTTTCAGCGCGRCCGCGATGGGCTTCTTTGGGGTCTCGATGTACAAGCGCCAGAAGACACGTGCGGACGAAGAACGTCTGCAGAAATGGGATGAGCGTGACAACCGGGCGATGCGTGCCATTCATTCGCTGGACGCGCTGCGCAAGGCCTACCTGCAGGGCTTCTCGGTGCAGTACGGCAGAGGCGACTTGACCGACGCCGAGCAAGGCTATGCGAAGGAGCACACAGCGACCTACGAGGGTGGCGCCAACGAGTCGATGACGGTGGACATGATGGCGTTCGACATCCTGGAGAACCTGGACGCCGGCGGGCGAGAGGATTCCTTCGCGATGAAGATCCTGCGGGCCGGGGGGTTCGATCCGGTCAGTGAACTGCTGCTGCGCGGAGCCGTGCTGGCGCAGTTGCATGCAGGCCGGATCGAGGAGGCTCACGCGGCGATCGCGAACGCGCTGCGCCGGACCTACGACATGCCGCCGGCGCGCACGAACGAAGCGGTCCAGCCGCAACAGTTCGTCAGCAGGTTCGAGGTCGCGGAGTCGATGGCCCGGCGCCTGTCCAACTCGGGTGAAGAGACTGTTCCAGTGGCGCTGGCCCGGATCATGTTCAGCCCCGAAGATGAAGGAGGGCTCGGGGTCGACCGCAAGACCTTCCTCCAGTCCATGGCGGTGCTGCAGCAGGCATTCGAGCACCTGGGAGAGCAAGCTGATCCGGACGGCGTCTATGCACGGATGCTGGCGTTCAAAAACCAGCTTCAGCCGGAGCCGGCAGCACGGGACGGGGCGGCCGAGCGCCACCTGCGCACCTGGACGAAACTGGGCGAGACGGCGAACGACGACTGGACAGAAGACTGCATCGGGGCGTATCAGCACGTTCAAAGCCTGTTGTACTTCGCGACAGGCCAGCCGGGATCCACGTGGCACGACCAATTGCAGCTGGCGATCGACCACCTTCTGTCTGACACCTCGGAGGAGGCTCGCAAGCGCTTCTGCGGCGTGTTGGCTGGTGAACTCCGCATGCTTGCCCATGCGGGACACCTGAACGAAAAGGTGACCCTGCTGGCGCGAGATATCGTTCGCGAGCTCGGGCAGATAGCCGGCGAAGACAGCGACGACCCTGGTGTACCACGGGTGAAATCGCCGAAGAACAGGCAGAAAGAGCACACGAACACGCCTCTTGACCGGTCCGAGGAGGGAATTGACGGCAAGCCGATGGACCCGTCCCGGGACACCGCCCGCCGGATGCTGCCGGAGATTCACGAACTGTTGGCGATCGTCGGCACGCCGGGGGCGTCGTTGAAAAAGGCGCTCGCGAAACGTGTGGAGGCGCACCAGCTGGATGACTACATCGCTGCCTGCCTCGATGCGCTTGATGCACTCGATGTGCTCGACGACAGCGAGAACCTGACGCTCGAGCAGAACTTGAGGGTCGGGCCGTTGCGGAAAGCGTTGGAGGAGCTTCGCGCTACACGACACTGACCGGATCGATCCCGAGGCGCAGCGGCTGAGTTCCAATGCCCCCATGGACTCCGCACACGACACCGACCGCCGCCTCACCGCCCTGGAGATCAAGGCCAGCTTCAGCGAGGACCTGCTCGATTCGCTGAACGCGTTGCTGGCGCGCCAGCAGCAGCAGATCGAGCAGATGGCGGCCCAGATCGCGCTGCTGCGCCAGCAGGCCGCCGGCCAGGACGCCGTGCCGTTCCGCAGCCTGCGCGACGAGTTGCCGCCGCACTATTGACAAGAACAGCCGGGCTCTTGCCCTGCTGCTTCGAGGATCGCGATGCCGGCCGGCGCGTTCMAATGCCCGCATGCAGCCCGCTGCAAGCCAACGCTTCTTCGACGGAACCCGGCACCTCGCCGCGCACGACGCAGCGGGTGCCGAAGCCTGCTTCCGCGAGGCGATCGCGATCGAGCCCGATCTCGGCGAGGCGCATGCCAACCTCGGCTGGCTGGCCGAGGCCGCCGGCCGCCTCGACGAGGCCGACGCCTGCTACCGCCGCGCGCTCGCGCTGCGGCCGCAGCAACCCACCATCCACCTGAACCACGGCGCGCTGCTGGCGCGTCTGAAACGCTTCGACGAGGCATTGGCCGCCTGCTGGGCGGCCGTGCAGCTCGATCCCGACGCGCCGGCCGCCTGGTCCAACCTCGGCGTGCTGCTCGCGCAGATGGGCCGGCACGGCGATGCCGAAGCCTGCTGCCGGCGCAGCCTGTCGCTGGACCCGCAGTACCCGAAGGCGCACATCAACCTCGCCTACCTGTGCCTGCGCGACGGGCGCTGGGACGAGGGCTGGTCCCACTACGCATGGCGCGGCTGGCAGCTCGACCTGGCCGGGCGCGTCACCTGCCCGCGCTGGCAGGGCGAGCCGCTGGACGGCCGCCGCGTGCTGGTCGGCCTGGAGGGCGGCTACGGCGACATGATCCAGTTCAGTCGCTTCGCCACGGTGCTGAAGCAGGCCGGTGCGCTGCGCGTCACGCTGCTGTGCCCGCCGCCGCTGCAGGCGCTGCTGTCGACGCTGGACGGTGTCGACGAGGTGCTGCCGGCCGACGGCCTGCTGCCGCCCGCGCGCTGGGATTGCTGGACCTCGGCGACCAGCGTGCCGCGCCACCTCGGCACCCTGCCCGACACGGTTCCCGCGGCCCGACCCTACCTGCGCGCCGAGCCGGCGGACGCCGCGCGCTGGCAATTGCGTTTGCAGCAGGCGCTCCCATCGCGCGGCCTGCGCGTGGGCCTGGTCTGGAAAGGCAACCCCGCGTTCGAGAACGACGACGAGCGCTCGCTGCCGTCGATCGACCTGCTGGCRCCGCTGGCCGCGCTGCCCGGCGTGCACTTCGTCAGCCTGCAGAAGGGCGCCGGCGAAGACGAGGCGCTGCGCGCGCCGGTCGCGCTGCACCTGGGCGGCGAGATCGACAGCTTCGCCGACACCGCCGCCATCGTGCAGGCGCTCGACCTCGTGATCTGCGTCGACACCGCGGTCGCCCACCTGGCCGGCGCGCTCGGCAAGCCGTGCTGGGTGCTGCTGCCGCAGCAGATGACCGACTGGCGCTGGCTCACCGAACGCAGCGATTCGCCGTGGTACCCGGGCGCGCTGCGGCTGTTCCGGCAGGCCACGCGCGGCGACTGGTCGCCGGTGGTGGCCGAGCTCGCCGCGGCATTGCGTGGGCTATCCTCGGCGGACCATGCCGTCCCAGCCGCCGTCCCGACCGATCACCACCACACCGATCCCTGAGGTCTGCGGCCTCGACGACGAGACGCTGCGCCGCGAGGTGATCGCCGGCGCCCGCCCGACCGTGCTGCGCGGGCTCGTGAAGCAC
>NZ_JBFUGN010000318.1:0-6040 GCF_056402895.1 Rhizobacter sp. P3_B12
GTGCAGGCCCCGGCCACGCCGGCCACGCCAGCATCACCGCTGCCGCCGGCCGACGTGTCCCGCCCCGGCCTGGTGTCGCGTGTGCTGCGGGGCGTGCGCGTCGGTCGACCGCTGCCTGCGCGCGAACGCGCCGACATGGAAACGCGTTTCGGCACCCGCTTCGACGGCGTGCAGATCCACACCGACGCGCCGGCCGGCGCGGTCGCCGCCGAGCTGAACGCACACGCTTTCGCGCTCGGTGAACACGTCGCCTTCGCCGACGGCGCCTACCGTCCCGAAAGCGCCAGCGGACGCCAGCTGCTCGCGCACGAACTGGCGCACGTGGTGCAGGCCCGCGCGGCGCAGGGTGCACCTGAACCGGCATTGCGCCGCGACGGCGACGACGACACCGGTTTCTTCGAAGGACTGTTCAACTCGGCCGGCGAGTTCATCGCCGACCAGGGCTGGTCGCTGGTGCGGCGGTATGCACCCGACCTCGAACCGATCCTGCGGCGCGGACCGATCAACTGGCTGCGCGACCAGCTCGTCAGCGCCTTCGACGGCATCGTCGGCACGATCAATCGCCTCAACCCCTCGGCCACGCTCGACCAGCTCGGAACGGTGTTCGGCGGGCTGGTCGAACGCGCGAGCACCATCGTCGCCGCGCTCGCCTCAGGCAACTGCCAGCCCCTGTTCGATGCGATCGGCGAGCTCAAGACCTTCGTCACCGAAGTGGCCGGTGTCGCCTGGGAGCGATTGACCGAGTTCCTGCAACCGGTGGGCGACTTCTTCAGCGACCTGTGGTCGGGCTACGGCGCACCCGCCGTGCAATGGCTGCAGGAGTTCGCCGGCGATCTGTGGGCCGGCATCCAGCAGCTCGGGCAGGACATCTGGGACTGGACGCAGCCGATCCGCGATGCCGCAGCGGCGGCCTGGGACTGGGTGAAGGAGCAGCTCTTCGGCAGCGAGGAAGCCGACAGCGAAGGCAACAACTCCGAAGGCCTGGTCGGCTGGGTCGTGCGCAAGGCCACCGAGGCCTGGGACTGGGTGAAGGAGCAGACCCAACCGGTCTGGCAGCCGATCTCGGAAGCGGCGCAGAAGGTCGCCGAGCTGATCCCGCCGCCCTTTCTGCGCGACCTCGGTTCGCAGATGCAGCAGCTGTCCGGCGACCTGAACAACACCGCCGGCGAGATGGAAGAAGGCGCCGCGGGCCGCCCGATCGCCGAGAACCGCGCGGCGCTCGCGAACGCCCTGCCGTCGGTGCAGCAGATCATCGCGAGCGTCCGCAGCGCGCYGGTGGGCGCGGGCCAGTGGCTGCTCGACAAGCTCGGCGCGCTCGGTGCCGGTGTCGCCACCGTGATGGGCCGGCTGCGCGCGAGCAGTCTGCTCTCGCTGCTGGCCACCTCGCTCGGCTGGCTGGAAGACGCGGCCCGGCGGCTGCTGGGCTGGGCCACCGACCAGGTGCTGGGCCTCTTCAACTCGCTGGTGCAGGGCTTCGACAGCCTGACCCCCTTCTTCGAGAACATCCTCGACACCGTGCGGCGCGTGATCACGGTGATGGGCGACCTGTTGCGTCTGCCGCAGCTGGTGCTCGGTACCGTGTGGGGCCTGATCCCCGAGTGCATCCGCGAACCGGTCAAGAACTTCCTGGTGCAGCAGATCCTCGGCCGCATCCCGGTGTTCGGCCAGCTCTTCACCAACCCCGACCTGTGGACCCGCGTCCAGCAGACGGCGCTGGAGATCCTGCGCCAGGTGTTCGTCGACGGCAACATCCCGCGCGCGGCGTGGACCTTCTTCCAGGCGATGCTGCGCATCATGGGCCTGCCGCCGGAGCTGGTCGTGCGCATCCTGGCCAAGGCCGCGCAAGCCATCGGCGACGTGTTGTCCGACCCGCTCGGCTTCCTGATGAACCTGCTGCGCGCGATGCGTGCCGGCTTCGGCCTGTTCTTCGGCAACATCGGCACCCACCTGCTCAACGGCGTCGCCGGCTGGCTGTTCGGCCACCTGTCGGCCGCCGGCATCCGCCCGCCGGCGGACTTCTCGCTGCGTTCGGTGCTCGGCTTCGTGCTCGAGGTGCTGGGCATCACGGTGGACAACGTCTTCCGCCGCCTCGCATTGCGTGTCGGCGACACCGTGGTGCAGCGCCTGCGGCGCATGCTCGACGTGGCCACCGGCGTCTGGTCCTTCGTCACCATCCTGGTCAACGAAGGGCCGGCCGGCCTGTGGGCCGAGATCCAGGAGCGCCTGTCCAACCTCTGGGACAGCGTGGTGACGGGCGTGATCGGCTGGGTCACCGACCGCGTCATCACACGCGCCACGCAATGGCTGCTCTCGCTGCTGGACGCGACCGGCATCATGCCGGTGATCAATACGCTGATCGCGGTCTACAACGCGATCGAATCCTTCGTGCAGTACCTGCGCGAAATCCTCGAGGTGGTGTCGCGCGTGCTGGACGGCGTGATCGGCATCGCGCACGGCGAGATCGACGAAGCCGCCGGCTTCCTGGAACGCGCGCTGGGCGATTCGCTGCCGATCGCGATCGGTTTCCTGGCCAACCAGTTCGGCCTCGGCAACATCGCCGAGCGCATCCAGGAACTGATCGCGCCGGTGCAGGAGCGCATCAACGGCGCCATCGACTGGCTGATCGACCGCGCCATCCGCATGGGGCAGGCGCTGCTAGACATGGCGCGCCGCGGCGTGAGCGCGGTGCGCGGCGCCGCAGCGCGGCTCGGCCAGTGGTGGCGCGAACGTTTCGGTTTCCGCGGCGCGGACGGCCAGGCCCACAACCTTTACTTCCGCGGCGAAGCACGCGGCGCGCAACTGATCGTCGAGTCCGATCCCGAACCCTTCCGCGACTTCGTCGCGCGACAACCCGACGGTCCCGACAAGACCGAGGCCTTGCGGCTGTACAACCTGCTGCGCCAGAAGCAGGACCAGGCGGTGGCCTCGGGCGCGGCCACCGGCGGTGCAGGCCATTCCACCGGCAGCGGCACCGCCGCCGCCGGTACGGACCTCAGCGCCGAGATCAACACGCTGATGGAGAACCTGGCGACCGTCACCGGCCGGCTGATGACCGGCCGCTCCGGCGCCGACGAACCACCGGCGTGGGGACCGACCTCGGGGCCGGGCTACGGCAGCGACGTGTCCGTGCCGACCATGGGCAACGCGGCGCTGGCGGTCTGGCCGAGCGGCAGCGCACCGACCAGCGCCACCGAAGGCCTCGGCGACTGGCAACGCCTGCTGAAGCGTCGCAACGACAACACCGGCAACTCGTCGTATTACGTGCGCGGCCACCTGCTGAACCACAACATCGGCGGACCGGGCGGCACCTGGCAGAACCTGACGCCGCTGTCGCAGGAGACGAACAACCGCGGCGGCATCGAATCGATGCTGGGTCGCTTCGAGACGCCGATCAAACGTGAGATCGGCGCCGGCAAGACGGTGCGCAACTTCCACGTGCGGCCCAACTACCCCGGCGTCAACCGCAGCGCCCAGCTGCAGGGCATCGACCAGGAACTGGCCATCGCACGCGGACAGAGCACGGAAACCCGCGTGGATGACGGCCTGGACGAAGCCGAACTGGTGGCCATCCGCGGCGCTGTCGAGGCGGAGCAATCGATTCCACGTTCGATCACCTGCAGCGCCGTGATCGAAACCGCCGCCGGCAACCGGCAGACCATCAACGAAGTCATCGACAACACGCCCACGCTGACCAGCGGTTCCGAGTGGGCCAGGTATCGCGTCAATCCATGAGGTGCACGATGAACACATCCACGACCCCGGACAGGTGCGGCGCTGAACCCTTCGCGTTCGCCTTGCTGCAGTGGCCAGCCCTGGTGGGCGTGCTGTCGCTCGATGGCAGCGGTTGGCTGCAGGCACTGAGGATCACGCTCGGCGCCTGCCTCGCCATCACGGTACTCGCGGCCTATTCAGGCCGCCGCGGCCCGGGCTTCGGCAACACGATGTTGTTCCTGCTGGTCTGCGTGGCCGGGGCGTGGTGGAGCCATCCGAGCGCGTGGGCACTGGCCTGGCTGGCGCCGCTGCTGGTGGGGCTGAACGCCGCCCAGCGGGCGCTCGCACGCCGCACAGCCGCTCCAATCGGGGAGCAATCTGAAACTGCGCTGATGCGCCATGGCTGATGCCGGCGCCATGAAACCCGATGGCCTCACTTCTGTTGGAGCCCGTCACCCGAGCGCGAGGTGTTCCTGAATCTCTCGGCCAGTTTTGCGTCGATCATCTGGCGCACCCACGCTGCAGGGGCTCAAGTTCCGCCCAGTTCGACGGTGGGACAACCTCAGCCCACTGTGCGATGACTGTGCACCCTCTGTAGTGGATGCGCTGCGGGTTCGACATGATGGACTGTGAGCAAGCCTGGGTACTGTCAGCATGCGCTGGGCATGGCAGTTGAGAAGTCGGAGACCCTCCCAAACGCCACTGCGCCGACATGACTCCTCCTGGCAGGGAATGGAGCCGCACCGGGACTGCTCGGCCCCTTTCGGCACCGAGACCTTGCCCGATACGGCCACCTGTGCTGGCGAGCGTGCGGCACTCGCCTTTCGCAGCCTGATGGCCTACAGCACCAAGGGCCCGCTTCCGATGGCTGGTTCACAGCGCCAGGCGTCAAGCTCGGCGAGCGCTTGCCGATGATGGTGATGCTTCACGGCTGCCATCACCGGCTGAAAGTCGTAGAGCTCAATCTGTCGGCGCAGGGCGGCCTCCAGCTCGGCACGGGATTCATGCAACTCCTGCGCTTGCAGGTCGAGTTCGACCTGATGCACCTGCAGTTCGTGCAGCAGCGTCAGCGCCTCGGACGCCGTTTCCGGCGAAGATGCCAAGGTATGCAGCACGGCCAGGGCATCGGCAGCGCGGGCAACCTGCGGCGCTTCGCGACGGAAGGCATGGAGCTCTACGGCGTGCTCACCGGACTGGACGGCGACGGCGACACGCTGCGCTTCGCACCGCGGCTGCGCGAGGTGCTGGACCAGGCCGATCGCACCTACGAGGGCATCAACGCCTCGATCGACCGCCACGTCGCCGAGCGCGGCCTGCAGGCGCCGCCCGGCGACGCCTACCGGCCGCTGTGGCAACCGCTCGAGGAGCGCGAATCGCTGTCACTGCGCGGCGCGGGCATCACGAGCGTCGTGTGGTGCATCGGCTTCGCGCCGGATTTCCGCTGGCTCGATGCGCCCGTCTTCAACGGGCGCGGCCATCCCGTCCATGAACGCGGCGTGACCCGCGTCCCCGGCCTCTACTTCATCGGCCTGCCCTGGCTGCACACGTGGGGATCGGGGCGCTTCTCGGGCGTCGCGCGCGACGCCGCCTTCGTCGTGCAGCGGGTGGTCGAAGGGCGCGCGGCACATCAGTGGCGGCAGAGAATGCCTGATCTCCATCGAGATCGAACGTCGGTCATCTAGAATCGATCATCGATACTCAGCCGGAGCTCAGCCGCATGGCAACGAGCAGGAAAACGCTTCCGAAGAAGCAGGCGCGTGTCGCCGAACCGCCGCCGGCCGACGCGCTCTACAACGTGTCGCTCGACAAGGGCCTGCAGGTGCTGCGGGCATTCGACGCCGCGCATCGCACGATGACGCTGGTCGAGCTGGCCGCCCTCACCGGCATGAGCAAGGGCTCGGTGCAACGCACCGTGCACACGCTGCAGGTGCTGGGCTACATCGGCAAGCATCCGCAGACGCGCCGCTTCCAGCTGCTGCCCCGGGTCATCGAGATCGGGTTCAACTACCTCGCCGCGCATCCGCTGATCCGCGCGGCGCATCCCTACCTGTCGCAGCTGGCCAATGCCAGCGGCGAGACGGCCAGCCTCACCGAGGCGGTGGACCAGGAGATGGTCTACGTGGCCCAGTTGCTGGCACCCAAGTTCATCCCGGTGCTCACGCCGGTGGGCATGCGCATCCCGATGTACTGCACCAGCTCCGGCCGGGCCTTCCTGAGCCGCCTGCCGGAAGCGCAGGCCCGCACGCTGCTGGAGGCTTCGGCGCGCGAGCGGCGCACGGCCGCGACGCTGACCGACGTCGACGCGATCATGAAGCGCGTCGCCCTGTGC
>NZ_JBFUGN010000319.1:0-6037 GCF_056402895.1 Rhizobacter sp. P3_B12
CGGCCATCCAGGCCGGCAGCTACCTGAAGGTGCCGGTGCTGGCCGGCAACACGCGCGACGAAGGCAAGCTGTTCCCCACGCTGCTGCCCTTGGCCGGCGGCACCGGCAGCGGTCGCCTGCTCGACGACCCGACGGTGTTCTCGATCGCGTTCAACTACAAGCCGAACGGGCCGGCGACGACGACGATCGCGCAGTGGATCCCGCCGTCGTACCTGCCGATCGACGCGCCCGTCACCGGCTTCACCGCGCGCTCCGAGCAGCTGAACCGGATCTTCTTCCTGAACAGCCGCGACAGCGTGCTCGGCGCACTGCAATCGCAGCAGAACCCGATCTGGTACTACCGCTTCGACTGGGACGAGATGCCGGCCCCGTTCAACGAGATCTACGGCGCGGCGCACGCGTTCGACCTGCCGTTCGCGTTCGGCAACTTCGGCCCGTCGCTGTATGCCAACTTCGCGAACACCACGGCCAACGAGCCCGGCCGGCTGGCGCTGTCGAACGCGATGATGCGCAGCATCGGCGCCTTCGCGCGCAATGGCGACCCGAACAACGCCGGCCTCGGCACGACCTGGCCGCAGTGGCCGGCCACGCTGGTGTTCGACGCCTCGCCGAGCGCGAAGCAGATCAGCGTTCAATAAAGGGTTGACGCCAATTCAGTCGCCCCCCGCGCTGAGGTGCCACAGCCTCAGCGCGATGTGGATCTCCAGCGCCCGCGACGCCTGGCCCCAATGCCCGAGCAGCGTCTCGATGGTGGCCAGGCGCTGCCGCACCGTGTTGACGTGGATGCCCAGGCGCTGCGCGGTGGTCTTCGCGTTCTGGTTGTTGTCGAAGTAGCTCAGCAGCGTCGGCGCCAGTTCGGCGCTGCGCTTGCGGTCGAGCGAGATCAGCGGGCCGATCGTCGCTTCGAGAAAGCTGCCGAGGCTCGCCTGGTCGTGGCTCTCGAACAGCGTCGAGTACAGCGCGAGTTCGTTCTGGTTGACGATCTGTCCCTGCACGCCGATGCGCCGCAGCACCGGCAGCGCACGGCCCAGCGTCGCGTACAGCGCCGGGATCTCGGCCGGCCCGCCGATCGGGCGCGACAGCACGCCGCGGTGCGGCGCGTGCAGCTCACTGCGCGCCCAGGCCGAGACCGCGAGCCGCGCGTCGAGCGCGCCGCTGGCGCCGCACAGGATCACCAGCGTGCCGTCCAGGTCGTCGACCAAGGCATGGGGCAAGGGCCGCATCGTCCTGAAACGCCGCGCCGCGTAGCCGGCGCTCGGGCCGTCCATCTCCACCAGCATCAGCGCCAGCGGCCGCGACAGGTCCACGCCATGCGGCTCGGCGCGGCCGACCAGGTCCTTCAGCTCGCCCTGGCGCGGCCACACGAGCGAGCGCAGCAGGTCCGATGCGTCGTGGCTCTTCGAGGCCTCCAGCCGCTGGCGCGACAGCAGCACCACGCCGATCACGCTCGCGCTGCGCTCGAAGGTGCGGATCGCGATCTCCTCCAGCTCGCCGGCGTGGAAGAGCAGGGCCGCGCCGAGGATGCCGTCGCCGCCGATCACCGCCATGATCCGGCAGGATTCGCCCTCGACCTGCCACGCCGGCACCGAGCGCCCCGTCTCGCGGCTCTGGCGCAGCGCGCGCGCCACCTCGGCGCTGCGCTCGCCGTGCGGCGTGTAGCCGGCCGCACCAGGGCCGGCATGGCCCGGCGCCGCGGGCGCGCTCACCGCCTGCAGGGCTTCGTCGAGCACCAGCACGCTGCCGCCCAGCAGCCGCGCGACCGATTCGCACAGCGTCGCGAGCGAGGCGCCGCGCGCCAGCAGCGAGGTCAGCTGCTCGTGCGCGTCGGTCGCCGCCTGGATGCTGCGCACATGCCGCTCCAGCTCGGCGCGGGCCTGGTCGGCGTCGTGCAGCGCCGCGTTGGCGCGCTCGAAGTCGCGCGCGTTCTTCAGCGCCACCGCGCCGTGCGTGGCCAGCGTGCACAGGATCGAGATGCTCTGCGCGGTGTGCAGCCGGTGGTAGCGGTCGGCGACGAACAACAGCCCCGTCACCTCGCCGTCCCACACCAGCGGCACGCCCACCAGCGCCGCGATGCCCTCATCGCGGAAGGCGGCATCGAGACTGGCGTCGTGCCCGAAGCGCTGGTCGTGCAGGTAGTCGGGCGTCATGAAGGGCAGGCGTGTCGACATCACGACGCTGGCCACGCCGCGGTCGTGCCGCGCCACCATGCCCGAGGTGGTCTGCTGCATCGCGCCGTCGGCGGCCAGCACGTGGAACTCGCCGCGCTCGGCGTCGTAGACCGACAGCCAGGCCACGTCGGAGCCCAGCAGGTTGCGCGCGCGCTGCACCAGGGCGGCCAGCAGGCTCTGCAGGTCGAGCCGGCTCGACAAGGCCTGGGCCGAGTCGATGACGGCCAGCATGCCGCGCTCGCGCTGCTGCTGCAGCTCGAGCCGGTTGCGGATCGCCATCGCCATGCGCACCGTCTCGGCCAGCGTGGACTTGGCCGGCACCTGGTCCGGCAGCGCCTCGACCTCGGCCAGGCGGCGCGCGAAATCGCCGGCGGGCGCGCCCTGGTGGAGCAGGTGGATCAGCTCGGCGACCAGCGTGCCGGCGCCGTCGGGGGAGGGCGGGGCACTGCTCCGCATGGCTTGTCTCCTGTTTGCTGCTGGTTCATGTGCGCCGTCGACGGCGTCTGCGTGGGCCACAGGCTACCAGAGGCCCCAGCGCCGCAGCGGCACGCGCGCGGGCTTCGAAAGACACTGAAGCGGTCCTCAAGGTGTGCGCACCGCACATTGGCCGCGCCGCGCGGCGCATCGAGACTGGCGCCTCTTTCACCCGAGGACCTGCATGCCCATCCTGGATTCGCTCCGGCCCGCGCCCCACCTGCGCGTCCTCGTGACGGCGGGCGCCAACGGCATCGGTGCCGCGATCGCGCGCGCCTTCCACGAAGCGGGGGCGCGGGTGCACGTCTGCGACATCGACCGCAGCGCGCTCGATCGCCTGACGACCGAGCTGCCGGGCATCACCGGCAGCATGGCCGATGCCTCCGTCGCCGCCGATGTCGACCTGGTGTTCGACGACGTGCAGGGCGCGTTCGGCGGGCTCGACGTGCTGGTCAACAACGCCGGCATCGCCGGGCCGACCGGGCCGGTCGAAGACATCGACGGCGCCGGCTGGGAACGCACCATCGCCGTCAACCTGAACAGCCAGTACTACTTCGCGCGCCGCGCGGTGCCGATGCTGAAGCGCTCGGCGGCCAGCCCGTGCCTGATCTCGATGGCCTCGGTCGCGGGGCGCCTGGGCTACCCGTACCGCACGCCGTATGCGGCGAGCAAGTGGGCCATCGTCGGCCTGACCAAATCGCTGGCGATCGAGCTCGGCCCGCACGACATCCGCGTCAACGCGATCCTGCCGGGCACGGTCGAGGGCGAGCGCATGAGCGGCGTGATCGCGGCACGCGCGGCCTCGGTCGGCATCGGCGTGGCCGAGATGCGCCAGCAGTACCTCGACAAGATCTCGCTGCGCCGCATGGTGAGCGCCGACGACGTGGCGGCGCTCGCGCTGTTCCTGTGTTCGCCTGCGGCCCGGAACATGACCGGGCAGGCCATCAGCATCGACGGCAACGTCGAGTACCTCTAAAAAATCCTCGGAGACAAACGATGAATGCTGTTCGAATCGCCACCCTGCCGTTGCTGGTGCTGCTGGCCACCGCGGCGCAGGCCGCCCCGGTCAAGATCGGCGTGCTGGAGACGCTCTCCGGCCCGCAGGCCTCCACGGGCCAGGCCTACCGCGCCGCGGTGCGCTATGCCGTCGACAAGCTGAACGCCGCCGGCGGCTGGAACGGYGAGCCGGTGCAATTGCTGGAGTACGACAACCAGGGCGGCCCGGCGGGCGCCTCCGACAAGCTGAAGGCCGCTGCCGCCGACGGCGTGCAGATCGTCGTGCAGGGCGGCTCGTCGGCGATCGGCGGCCAGATCACCGAGGACGTGCGCAAGCACAACCTGCGCAACCCGGGCAAGGAGATCGTCTACATCAACGTCGGCGCCGAGGCGCTGGAACTCACCGGCGAGAAGTGCAACTTCCACCACTTCCGCTTCGCCGGCAATGCGCAGGTGCGCACCAAGGCGCTGGTGCAGGCGATGAAGCAGGCGGGTGCGCTGGGCAGCAAGGTGTATTCGATCAACCAGAACTACTCCTGGGGCCAGGACATGGAGCGCGCCATCGTCGACAACGCCGGCGCCGGCGGCTACCAGGTGGTGGAGAAGACGCTGCACGACGTCAACAAGATCCAGGACTTCGCGCCCTACGTTGCCAAGATCAGCGCCTCGGGCGCCGACACGGTGATCACCGGCAACTGGTCGAACGACCTGCTGCTGATGATGAAGGCGTCGAAGGCGGCCGGGCTGAAGCTGCGCTTCGGCACCATCTACCTCGACCAGGTGGGCAACATCGCGAACGCCGGCGAGCAGGCGGTAGGCCACTTCGTCGCGCAGGCCTTCAATGCCGAGGCCGCCGGCGCGGAAGGCGATCGCTTCATGGCCGACTACAAGGCGAAGAGCGGGCACTGGCCGGTCGCGACCGAGCCGCAGACGGTGTTCGGCCTCGAGATGGTGGCCGATGCGCTGAAGCGCACGAAGCCGGTGAACGGCGCGCTCGACGTCAACGCGCTCGCGCGGGCGCTGGAGACCACGCGGCTGAAGACGCCGATGGGCGAGGCCAGCATGCGCGCTGCCGACCACCAGGTGCTGCTGCCGCTGGTGGTGTCGGTGGTGGCCAAGGACGCGAAGTACAAGGCCGACGACACCGCGCTCGGCTTCAAGCCGGTGAAGGTGTTCACCGCCGAGGAGGCTGCCGTGCCGGCGCAGGCCAGCTGCAAGATGCAGCGCCCCGGTTGAGGCGATGGAGTCCTTCGTCTTCGGCGTGCTGAACGGCACGGTCTACGGGTTGCTGCTGTTCATGGTGTCGGCCGGGCTGACGCTGGTGTTCGGGATGATGGGCGTGCTGAACTTCGCGCACGCGTCGTTCTACATGCTCGGCGCCTACTTCGCGTACACCTTGCAGGGCCTGCTCGGTTTCGGGCCGGCGGTGGTCGCGGCCACGCTGCTGTCGGGCGCGGTCGGCGTGGTGGTGGAGCGCTGGTTCCTGCGCCGCGTGCACCACCACGGCCATGCGCACGAACTGCTGCTGACCTTCGGGCTGTCGTTCATCATCGCCGAGACGATCAAGCTGTTCTTCGGCAACCACCCGGTGGACTACCGCATTCCGCCGGCGCTCGATTTCGCGGTGTTCACGATCGGCCGGCAGCAGTACCCGGCGTACCGCGCGCTGATGGCCGCTGTGGCGCTCGCGATGTTCGCCGCGCTGTGGCTGCTGCTCACACGCACGCGCATCGGCATCGTCGTGCGGGCGGCGATCCACAAGCCGCGCATGGCGCAGGCGCTGGGGCACAACGTGCAGCTGGTCTTCATGGGCGTGTTCGGTGTCGGCGCGGCGCTCGCCGGGCTGGCCGGTGCGATCGCGGGCGCGTTCTACACCACCAACCCGAACATGGCGCTCGAAGTCGGCGTGATGGTGTTCGTGGTCGTCGTCGTGGGCGGGCTCGGCTCACTCGGCGGGGCGATGCTGGCCTCGCTGCTGATCGGCATCGTCACCTCGCTGGCGGTGGGCGTGGACCGCAGCATCGCCGACCTGCTGGCCGTCGTCGGTGCCGGCGGCTGGGCGCAGAGCGTGGGCGGGCTGCTGACGCTGAAGCTGTCGAGCCTGGCCGCCACGCTGCCTTTTGCGCTGATGCTGCTGATCCTGCTGGYGCGGCCCGGCGGGCTGATGGGTGAGAAGGCCTGATCGATGCGCTCGACACTCCCCCTTCTCGTGGCCGGCGTGGTGCTGCTGGCGGCACTGCCGGCGCTGTTGTCGGCCGGCCTGCTGATCGCATCGATCCAGATGCTCATCGCGGCGCTGTTCGCCAGCGCCTACGGCATGCTCAGCGGCCGCGCCGGCATGCTGTCGTTCGGGCATGCGGCGTACTTCGGCATCGGCACCTTCGCGACGGTGCATGCGA
>NZ_JBFUGN010000320.1:0-6020 GCF_056402895.1 Rhizobacter sp. P3_B12
CGGTAAGGACCGCGCCCGATTTCCCAAGCGGGCCGGAAACGCATCCCGCTGTAGTCGGGCAGCGCCACCGTTTGTCGCCGCTGTCCTACACGCTGGCCCCAGCGTGGTGCGAACTGATGGCAGAATACGCACCTATTCGCCGCATTGGTACATCCGTCATCTTTTTACGATCGCTGCGGGGCTGCAAGCCTTGTTGTTCAACTGACGGAAAGCCGCTTCCATGAAGCTCAATCACCTCAAACTCGGCCAGCGGCTGGGCATGGCCTTCGGGCTCATCCTCGCGATCACCGCGCTCGTGTCGACGATCGGCGTGTGGCGCCTGGAGACGCTGAAGACGGCCAGCCAGGCACTGGCGACCACCGAGATGCAACGCCAGTCGCTGGCGGCGCGCTGGGCCGCCAACATCAACCTGAACTGGGTGCGCACCGCCGCCTCGCTGAAGGCGAGCGATGCCGGCTACATCGAGACGCTGAAGCGCGACATGGACGCGACCTCCACCTCGATCAGCGAGATGCAGAAGAAGCTCGACGAGCTGGTGGAAGACGGCACCGGCAAGCAGCTGATGGCCGACGTGGCGACGCGCCGCGAGGCCTACCGCGTCTCGCGCAGCGCGCTGTTCAAGCGCAAGCAGGCCGGCGACGACGTGGCAGGGCAGGTCGACAAGGAGCTGCAGCCGCTCGCGCAGGAGTACCTGAAGGGCCTGGCCGCTGTCGACGCGTACATGGACGAGCAGCTGGCCGCGAGCCAGGCGCAGACGATGGCGGTGGCCGTGAGCGGCCAGCGCATCCTGGCCGGCGGCGCGGTGTTCGCGGTGCTGGCCGGCCTGCTGCTGGCGGTGCTCGCGACACGCTCGATGACGGGCCCGCTGCACCAGGCGGTCGATTCGGCGCAGGCGATCGCCGGCGGCGATCTGTCGAAGCCCATCCATGCCGAGGGGCGCGACGAATGCGCGCAGCTGCTGGGCGCACTCGGCGGCATGCGCAACCGGTTGTCGGAACTGGTGAGCGACGTGCGGCGCAATGCCGAAGGCGTGGCCACCGCATCGGCCGAGATCGCGCATGCCAACAATGACCTGAGCGGCCGCACCGAGGAGCAGGCGAGCGCGCTGCAGCAGACCGCCGCCGCGATGGACCAGTTGTCGAGCACGGTGCGCATGAATGCCGACAACGCCCGCCAGGCCAACGTGCTGGCGCAGAACGCCTGCGATGTCGCGGCGCAGGGCGGCGACGTGGTCGGCCAGGTGGTCGACACGATGAAGGGCATCAACGACAGCTCGAGGAAGATCGTCGACATCATCGGCGTGATCGACGGCATCGCGTTCCAGACCAACATCCTGGCGCTGAACGCCGCGGTGGAAGCGGCGCGCGCCGGCGAGCAGGGCCGCGGCTTTGCCGTGGTGGCCGGCGAGGTGCGCACGCTGGCACAGCGCAGCGCCGATGCGGCCAAGGAGATCAAGGCGCTGATCTCGACCAGCGTCGAGCGCGTCGAGCAGGGCACGGTGCTGGTGGACCGCGCCGGCACGACCATGCAGGACGTGGTGAACTCGATCCGCCGCGTGACCGACATCGTCGGCGAGATCAGCACCGCGAGCAGCGAGCAGAGCACCGGCGTCTCGCAGATCGGCGAGGCCGTGACGCAGATGGACACGACGACGCAGCAGAACGCCGCGATGGTCGAGCAGGGCGCGGCCGCGGCCGAGAGCCTGAAGGCCCAGGCGCAGGACCTGGTCAACACGGTGGCGGTGTTCAAGCTGGCGGCTTGAACGCCTCGTCGCAGACCTTGGCGTGGCCGTGATCGCGGCTGCGCGCATGGCACAGCACGAGGAAGTCGGTGATGCCCTGCTTCAGCAGCTCGGCGACCATCGCGTCGAGGTGGCCGGCGCCCACCGTCGCGACGGCGCTGAAGCTTGAAGCGATCCGCGGATCCGCCTGCAGGTGCGAGGCGATCGTCTGCGCCATCTTGACGGAGCGGCGGTCGGCGTACTGACGCACCGATTCCTGATAGGCCCAACCCGCGCGGATCCAGTCGTCGACGAGCTTCGCATAGTCGCTGTCGCGGGCGAGCTTCATCAGGAGCCCGCGTTCCTCGACCTCGTCGTCCAGCGCTGCGCTCAAGGCCCCCAGCTCACGGTGGCTCATCGCCGACAACGGACGCCCGTCCGGAGTTTCGTCATGACCGAGAAGTTCAAGCTGGCAGCGCAGCAGCTCACGCGATGCCTCGGTGAATGCCTTCGAGGAACCCTCGGATTTCGCAGACAGGTCGGCGTCGTCCATGCCGATCGTTCCGCCAGGGCGCCCCTTCCCCGGCGGATGGATGCCGCGCCACATCGATCGCTTCTTCGGCACCCGCTCGGGCGGGCACTCGATGAAATGAAAGTCCCCGCCTCGATACAGGAAGCGGACCAGGTCGCCGATCTGCTTCTGGACGTCGGCGTCGTCGTGGTCGGGATCGCCGACCAGGATCACCACGCCATCGAGGGATCGATCGGACCGCCGCTCCAGTGCAGGGCTTTGCCGAAGCGTGAACGCCTGACCGACGAAGCCCGTCAACTCATCGATGCCAGCGTGCCCAGGCAGCCGGTCTGCGCAATCGCCGTTCGTGGCGCACACCTCGTCCTGGGGGCGAGCCTGCTCGACAGGCAGCAGGGTCCAGGAGGGATGCAGCGCATCGTTCCAGGCATCGAGGGTGGCGAGCAATTGCCGCCATCCGTTCGAGAGCCGCGGCACCAGACCCGTGTCGGCCTCCACCACGGCGACGCGCACACCGGCAGCGGCCTGCTGCCGCTTGATGCGTTCGATCATGCGTCTGTGGCGGGTGGCCTTGTCGACGAAGGGCCTGCGAGGCCCCGAGGAAGCCCTGGAACGCCCGGAACCTGCAGGCGGTGCCGTCCACGGCGTTCCTCGGCATGGGGCATCAGCGCCGAAGGATCCGGGCGACTGGCGCCAATGCGTTGCTGTCGAGTTGAAGGATGGAGGCTGCATGACGTGGTGAGTCGCCGCGCCGCGCCGCGGGTTCCATCCCCTGGACGCAGATTTCACCCTTGCCGTCCCAGTGCTTGTGGCACAGCACGAGAGAGTGCTTGACTCTGGCGGCGTGACCTCAGCGGCAGACATCGATCAAGTGGCTGACGGCGCGGGGACAAAGCAGGACGTAGGGATGACCGCTTTTCTGCAACACCTCGGCCATCCGCTGCAGATGGGCGGCGCCCGGCACGGCCACGTAGGCCCGGCGAGGTGACGTGCCTGTCGAGCGATCCGACTGAACGCGGCCCAGGATGATGCGGGTCATGTAATCAGAGCGACGATGCAGGGTCCCGTCGATCAGCTTCTCCAGCGCGAGTTCCTCGCGTTGCAGTTGCTCGGCCAGCACGCGGACCCGTTCGTCGCCAGGATTGCGTCCGGAAAAGCGTTTCTCGTATTCGGTCCGCAGTCCGTCCCTCTGCAGGCGCAGCTCCTCGAGAGTCGCGACGGCGTGGGTCTGGTGGCGGGAAGCTGCTTCCGGGCCCAATCCGAGGACCAGTTGCCCGATCAGTTCACGCAGGGCCTTGGCCACCTGGCCCATCGAGGTCTCGACTTGCAGCCCGAGCTCGAAGTCATCCATGCCCACCGATCCGCCATCCGCGTCCGCTTGCACGACCGGAATCCCGCGCAAATGGTGGTCCAGCTGCCCGCTGCGCAGATAGGGCTCCGGCAGTTCAACGAAGTGCAGGTCGCCGGGCTGCCAGATGCTTTTGACGGCCCGTGTCGCAGCATCGGGCGTGTGGTGGCCATGTTCGCCGATCAGCACGATCAAGCCATCGAGGGACCGGTGCTTGCCGAGGCCGCGGCCGGGAATGAGCTTGTAGTCGTCGGCCACGGCTTGCCGAAGCTCGGCGATCGTCAGATGCCCCGGCGTCATCGTTGAAGTGTTTTCCCTGGAAGCCTCGATGAGGTCGGCTCGCGGCGTGAGGTATCCCGCCGGCAACAGCAGCACGTGGCGGGTCACGCCGTGCGCTGCCAGCGMTTCGACGACGTCCCGGATGTGCCCGAGGCCCAGCGGGGCGACATAGCGCCTGTCGACACCGTCGCGCCGGTCCGCCGAGATCTGGCGTGCGATCAACGCCGCCATGTCCACGGAGCGCTGATGGCTGTTCGCTGCCACTGCGCCCGCGAAGCTGTTCAGGGCCTGCGACACGGCTTGCGTCAGCCGCTCGTACTCGGCACCTTCCATCACCTGCGGCCAGCGCGCCTTGATCTTGCCGAGAACTTCAGCCTCGACCGCCCTCAGCGAGGCCTCGGTCCACGACGGTGGAGGCGTCCACTGCAATGCCTCGCCGCCCGGAAGCTCTCTCACACGACCGATGCAGTGGACGAGGCGATCGATGACCGCCCCGAGCAACCGGTCCCTCAGGTCGGAGTCGGTCTTTCTCTCCGCCCCCACATCGACGAGAACCACACTGCTTCCCGCACCCGCCGCCACGCCGTACGCGATGTTCGAGGCCTGCTGCAATGTTTTCTCGTCGGCCTCGACGAAGAGGATGTCCCGCGCCGGGCCGCTGCGCACGCGGCAGAGGTCGTGCACGACAGACCGGATGCGATCCTGCAGAAGCGGGTCGTGGTGATTGGCATCGGCGACCAGGACCAGCACGCCGGACAGCGAACTGTCTCCGGCCTGTTCCAGCGACGGGCTCGGCGCCATCACCCAATGTGCCGGGTCGACATGCCAGCGCAAGTCGTCGAGCGTCTCGGGAAAGAGGATGCGTGGGGACACGACGGGGCAAACCGACCCGGCCTCTGCCGCGCCGGCCACCGGCAGGCCGATCTGCAGGACGCCGTTGTGCAGCACCGCGCCCACCTGGCGCTGAGCGCGGCGGATCGCCTCGAGCATCGCCTGGTGCCGGCCCTGCTGCCGCTGCGCCGTGCCGGGTGCCGTCAGCCATCGCCATGCGCCGGACACCCTCGCCGACCACCACTCGCCCACCATCTGCCCATACGTCGGTGTCGCTGTCAGCGTCGCCTGCGCCTTCGTGCGCGCCTGCCGCGCCGCGCGAACAACCCCCTGTCGTTGCCACGGCACCGGGTCGAGTGGCAGCCGGGTGCCCGGGTGGATCGATGACAGCGGGCAGGTGCCGCCGCTGCCTTGCAAGGCAAGGGTCGTGTTGTGCATCGCACTGGGTGACCGGACTCGACGCAAAGGTTCCGGCTTCGGCATTCGGCATGCCCCATGAAAAAGGCCCTGCCGCGGTCAGCGGCAGGGCCTTCGCACGACACCGCTCCGATCAGAAGCGGTAGCCGACGAACACCGCCGTGGTCAGCGGGTCCAGCTTGATGTCGAGCGTCTGCCCTGTCGACAAGGTCGTGGTCGTCTTCAGGAAAGTCTTCAGCACCGTCGCATCGACGAACCAGTGCTCGTCGAAGCTGTAGCTCGCGCCGACCTGGATCGTCGGGGCGAACTTCGAATCGACCTTCAAGGTGGTCGGGTTGGCACTCGATCCGCCGGTCAGGYCGGTCAGCGTCGCGGTGCCCTTCTCCTTGTAGAACTTCGCGTAGGTGATGCCGGCGCCCACGTACGGGCGGAACGGCGAGCTCGCTTCCAGGAAGCGGTACTGCCCCATCAGCGTGATCGGCAGCGCCTTGGTCTCGCCGATCTTGCCGACGCCGGCGATCGCGCCGTCACCGTTGATGTCGTGCTTGAACGGCATCGACAGCGGCAGGTCGATCGCGAAGTTGTCGGTCCACATGTAGGTGATGCCGCCGCCGAACTGGGTGCTCGAGTCGACATCGGCCTTGGTGCCGGGGAAGGCCGGCGCGCTCAGGTCGCCGCTGTCGACCTTCGGGTCGATGCGCACCGCACCGGCCCGCACCAGCCACGAGCCGGCGGATTGCGCGCTCGCCGCGCCGCTGGCGAACAGGCCGGCCACGCAGCCTGCCAGCGCGATGCACTTGAATGTCTTGTTCATGGTTCTTGTTCCTTCATGCATCCGGGTTTACAGCCAGCCCTTGGTGGCCAGGCTGCGCGCGATCAGCTGGGCGAGCAGCTGG
>NZ_JBFUGN010000321.1:0-6016 GCF_056402895.1 Rhizobacter sp. P3_B12
GGCAGGATGCCCTTGATCACCGGCTCCTGCTTGGCCTTGGCCTTCTCGCGGCGCGTGATGCCGACCTCGTCGTCCGGCTCCTCGATCATCGAGTAGCTGACCTGCAGGTTCTCCAGGCGCGGGTCGTCGTGGCGCAGGCGCTCGAGCTTGTAGTTCGGCGTGTCCAGGTGCTTGTTCGGCACCAGCAGCACGGTGATGCGCTGCTTCAGCTCGATCTTCGTGATCTCGGTGCGCTTCTCGTTCAGCAGGAACGAGGTCACCTCCACCGGCACCTGCACATGCACGGCGGCGGTGTTGTCCTTCATCGACTCTTCCTGGACCATGCGCAGGATCTGCAGCGCGCTGGATTCGGTGTCGCGGATGTGGCCGGTGCCGTTGCAGCGCGGGCAGGTGATGTGGCTGCCTTCGCTCAGCGCCGGGCGCAGGCGCTGGCGCGAGAGCTCGAGCAGGCCGAACTTGCTGATCGAGCTGAACTGCACGCGGGCGCGGTCCTGGCGCAGCGCGTCGCGCAGCCGGGTCTCGACCTCGCGGCGGTTCTTCGACTCTTCCATGTCGATGAAGTCGACGACGATCAGGCCGCCCAGGTCGCGCAGCCGCATCTGGCGCGCGATCTCGTCGGCGGCTTCCAGGTTGGTGCGGGTCGCGGTTTCCTCGATGTCGCTGCCGCGCGTGGAGCGGGCCGAGTTCACGTCGACCGAGACCAGCGCCTCGGTGTGGTCGATCACGATCGCGCCGCCCGACGGCAGGTTCACCGTGCGCGAGAACGCGGTCTCGATCTGGTGCTCGATCTGGAAGCGCGAGAACAGCGGGGCGTCGTCGCGATAGCGTTTCACACGTGCGGCCGATTCCGGCATCACGTGGTTCATGAACTGCATCGCCTGGTCGTAGATGTCGTCGGTGTCGATCAGGATCTCGCCGACATCCGACGTGAAGTAGTCGCGGATCGCGCGGATCACGAGCGACGACTCCTGGTAGATCAGGAACGCACCCTTGCCGCCCTGCGAAGCGCCGTCGATGGCGGTCCACAGCTTCAGCATGTAGTTCAGGTCCCACTGCAGCTCGGCGGCGCTGCGGCCGATGCCGGCGGTGCGGGCGATCAGGCTCATGCCCTTCGGGTACTCGAGCTGGTCGAGGTTTTCCTTCAGCTCCTCGCGATCCTCGCCCTCGATGCGCCGGCTCACGCCACCGCCGCGCGGGTTGTTGGGCATCAGCACCAGGTAGCGACCGGCCAGCGAGACGAAGGTGGTGAGGGCAGCGCCCTTGTTGCCACGCTCTTCCTTCTCGACCTGGACCAGCAGCTGGTCGCCTTCGCGGATGGCGTCCTGGATGCGCGCGTTGCGCACGTCAGCGCCGTCGCGGAAGTAGTTCTTCGAGATTTCCTTGAACGGCAGGAAGCCGTGGCGGTCTTCGCCGTAGTCGACGAAGCAGGCTTCGAGCGAGGGCTCGACGCGCGTGACGACGGCCTTGTAGATGTTGCCCTTGCGTTGCTCGCGGCCTTCGATCTCGGTCTCGAAATCCAGCAGCTTCTGGCCGTCGACGATCGCGAGGCGACGCTCTTCGGGCTGCGTCGCATTGATCAGCATGCGTTTCATGTGCGCTCCTTCGCCGCCACCGCGCCGTGTTGTGCGCGAGTGGCAGCCACTCAACATGCCGCCTCTGAAACTTCAGGGGCGACTCATCGATGCACGAGAAACGTGGATGAACCGGAAGGAATCGCCCTGGACTGCGTTGACGCGGGATCGATCAGTGGATCGGCCGGTCAGGCAGCGTTGGCGCATGCGAGACAGCGGGCGCTGCGGGGCACGAGGCCGGTGTTCGAGGCTCGACCCCGGCACGGCCGGCCAGCGCAAACCCGCAGGCACGAGGCCGGGGTACGGCGCGCAAGGCACACGGTGGGCAGTGGTGGGGGGTGGGAGCCGGGAACATGTTCCGCAATGACTGCTGGGCGCGGGCAGGAGGCTGAAGACCCAGGGTCGCCGCCGGTAGGCGAGGACCCCGCTTCGATGTCTCCTGCCTGGAAACCTTTTTGACAGGGGTTCGTTCTTTGTTTCTCTGCCATGCCGGGCTGCGTGCCGCCTCGTCGCATGGGGACGGGGCCTACCGCGAGCCGGGCATGTTGCATCACCTGTTGGCCGGACCCTCGGGCCCGACCACCACCGCCGTCGTTCGTGCCGGTTCAACGCCATCGACGTTAAACTCAGAAAAATCAAACACTTACGACAACAACGTGGTGCAACGCATTATAGGGGCCAAAGCAGGTCGGCCGGCAAGCACCGCGGTGAGGGGGCCGGCCGAGGCGGCTGCGCCGGCCGTCCAGACGGTCGAGATCGATGAAGGCTCCGAGGGCCAGCGGCTCGACAACTTCCTGATCAAGCTGCTGAAGGGCGTGCCCAAGACCCACGTCTACCGCGTGATCCGTTCGGGCGAGGTGCGCGTCAACAAGGGGCGTGCCGCCGCCGACACGCGGCTGGCGATCGGTGATCGGGTGCGCGTGCCGCCGGTGCGCATGGCCGACCCGTCGGCGGTGCCGCCCGCGCCGGCGCGCGAGTTCCCCGTGGTGTTCGAGGACGAGCACCTGATCGCGCTGAACAAGCCGGCCGGCGTTGCGGTGCACGGCGGCAGCGGTGTCAGCTCCGGCGTCATCGAGCAGCTGCGCCAGGCGCGGCCGACGGCGCGCTTCCTCGAGCTGGTGCACCGGCTCGACAAGGAAACCTCCGGCCTGCTGCTGATCGCGAAGAAGCGCTCGGCGCTGGTCGCGCTGCAGGAGCAGTTCCGCAGCCGCGAGACCGGCAAGACCTATGCGGCGCTGGTGATCGGTGCCTGGCCGGCCTCGCGCAAGGTCATCGACGTGGCGCTGCACAAGTTCCTGACCGGCGAAGGCGAGCGCCGCGTGCGCGCCGTCGACGAGGACAACGAGGACGGCCGCCGCTCGATCACGCTGGTGCGCATCGCGCAGGCCTACGCCGGCTTCACGCTGCTCGACGTGACGATCAAGACCGGCCGCACGCACCAGATCCGCGTGCACCTGGCGCACGAGGGCCACCCGATCGCCGGCGACGAGAAGTACGGCGATTTCGCGGTCAACAAGGCCCTGGCGCGCGGCGAGGCGGTGCAGGGTGCGCGCTTCGAGCGCATGTTCCTGCATGCGCGGCGGCTGCGCTTCGAGCACCCCGCGAGCGGCGAGGCCATCGAACTCGAGGCGCCATTGCCGGCAGAATGCAGTGCATTCCTCCAGAGCCTGCCGTCATGACCCGCCCTCGCCAGTTCGACCTGATCGCCTTCGACTGGGACGGCACGCTGTTCGACTCGACCACGCTGATCGCGCGCTGCATCCAGGCCGCCTGCGCCGACGTGGGCACCGTGGTGCCGAGCGACAAGGATGCGAGCTACGTGATCGGCCTCGGGCTGGCCGAGGCGCTGCAGCATGCCGCGCCGGGCCTCAGCCGCGAGCTGTACCCGGCGCTCGCCGACCRCTACCGCCACCACTACTTCGCGCGCCAGCACGAGATCGTGCTGTTCCCCGGCACGCTGGAGATGCTGGCCGCGCTGAAGGCGCGCAACCACTGGTTGAGCGTGGCCACCGGCAAATCGCGCCGCGGGCTCGACGAGGCGCTGCGCACGGCCGACCTGGCCCGCCATTTCGATGCCACCCGCACCGCCGACGAAACCGCATCCAAGCCGAACCCGCAGATGCTGTTCGAGCTGATGGCCGAGCTGGACGTCGCGCCCGAGCGCACGCTGATGATCGGCGACACCACGCACGACCTGCAGATGGCGGTGAATGCCGGCGTGGCCTGCATCGGCGTCAGCTACGGGGCGCACGAACCGGCCGCCTTCGACAGCTACGCGCCGCGCTTCGTCGCGCATTCGGTGCCCGAACTGGGCGAGTGGCTGGGCCACCATGGCTGAGCCGGTGCTGCCACCGTCACGCCTGCCGCCGCTGATGCCCGAGCCGGCCGCGCGGCGCCACCTGTGCGCCGCGGCGCAACTGCCTGAGAAGGGCCAGGCGCTGGTGTTCGACGTGCTGCAATACCGCGAGCCGACGCGCGCCTTCGCGCTGCGCTTCGAGGGCCGCGTCGTCGCCTACCTGAACCGCTGCGCGCACGTGCCGGCCGAGATGGACTGGCAGCCCGGCGAGTTCCTCGACAGCGGCCGCGAATTCATCCTGTGCTCGATCCACGGTGCGGCCTACGACCCGCTGAACGGCCGCTGCGTCGCCGGGCCGTGCGGCCGCGGCAAGCTGACCGAATTGCGCGTCGAGGAAGAGGCCGGCGAGGTCTATTGGTATCCTTCGCGCGACATCCAACCCGCCTTCGAAGACTGAACGAAGGCCGCCGAAAGCCCTGCATGAATCCGCACGACGAGTTGCCCTCGCCCGACGCTGCCGCGCCTGTTCCCCCGCCTGCACCCGCCCCCGTGGTGGCCGCCGCCCCCGCCAAGCCATCGGTCGAGGAAACCGTCGAGGAACTGGCCCGCGCCTTCTTCAAGGACCGCCGCAGCGACCGCCGCTGGAAGCTGTTCTTCCGCTGGAGCTGGCTGCTGGTGTTCGCGGTCATCGCGTGGGCGCTGCTGACGGCGCGCAACCACGCGGCCACGCCGAGCGGGCCGCACACCGCGCTGATCGAGGTGCGCGGCGAGATCGCGTCCGACACCGAGGCGAGCGCCGAGCTGCTGGTCGGCGCGCTGAAGAACGCGTTCGAGGACGAGGGCGCCCAGGCCATCGTGCTGCGCATCAACTCGCCGGGCGGCAGCCCGGTGCAGGCCGGCATCATCAACGACGAGATCCGCCGGCTGAAGGCCAAGCACCAGAAGAAGGTGTACGCGGTGGTCGAGGAGACCTGCGCCTCGGGCGCTTACTACATCGCGGTCGCGGCCGACGAGATCTATGCCGACAAGGCCTCGATCGTCGGCTCGATTGGCGTGCTGATGGACGGCTTCGGCTTCACCGGCGCGATGGAGAAGCTGGGTGTCGAGCGCCGCCTGCAGACCGCGGGCGAGAACAAGGGCATCGGCGACCCATTCTCGCCGGTCAGCGAGAAGCAGCGCGCCTACACGCAGGCGATGCTCGACCAGATCCACCAGCAGTTCATCGGCGTCGTCAAGGAAGGCCGCGGCAAGCGGCTGAAGATCGGGCCGGACACCTTCAGCGGCCTGTTCTGGAACGGCCAGCAGGCGCTCGAGATGGGCCTGATCGACCACCTGGGCAACCTCGACATGGTGGCGCGCGAGGTCGTGAAGGCCGAGGAGGTGATCGACTACACGCCGCGCGACAACGTCGCCGAGCGGCTGGCCAAGCGCTTCGGCGCGTCGATCGGCGCCGGTGCGGTGCGCGCGCTGCAGAGCACGCTCAACCTGCGCTAGCGTGCCCTGAGACGGCGGCGCCTCAGACCAGCATCCCCTTCTTCTCGATGAAGGCCACCACCTCGGCGAGACCGGCGTTCGTCTTCAGGTTGCTCATCACGTAGGGCCGGTTCGGCCGCATGCGCTTCGTGTCGGCCTCCATCACCGACAGATCGGCACCGACGTGCGGCGCGAGGTCGGTCTTGTTGATCACGAACAGGTCGCTCTTCGTGATGCCGGGGCCGCCCTTGCGCGGGATCTTCTCGCCGGCCGCGACGTCGATCACGTAGATCGTCAGGTCGCTCAGCTCGGGGCTGAAGGTGGCGGCGAGGTTGTCGCCGCCGGATTCGATGAACACGATGTCGGCGTCGGGGAACTTGCCGAGCATGCGGTCGACCGCCTCCAGGTTGATCGATGYATCCTCGCGGATCGCGGTGTGCGGGCAGCCGCCGGTCTCGACGCCCATGATGCGTTCGGCCTCCAGCGCGCCGGCCACTGTCAGCAGGCGCTGGTCTTCCTTCGTGTAGATGTCGTTCGTGACGACCACGAGGTCGTAGCGCTCGCGCATCGTCTTGCACAGCATCTCGACCAGCGTGGTCTTGCCGGAGCCGACCGGCCCGCCCACGCCCACGCGCAGCGGTGGCAGTTTCTTGGTGCGGTGGGGGATGGTGTGCAG
>NZ_JBFUGN010000322.1:0-6010 GCF_056402895.1 Rhizobacter sp. P3_B12
GGTTCGAGTAGCCAGTGCCGAAGTCGTCGAGCGAGATCTCGACGCCGATCGCCTTCAGCTCGCGCAGGATGCGCGACGCGTGCTCGACGTCGACCGTCAGCATGCTCTCGGTCACCTCGACCCCCAGGTGCGCCGGGTTGGCACCGGTCTCGAGCAGGATGGCGTGCAGGCGCTTGGCGATGTCGGGCTGCTGCAGCTGCAGCGGCGACAGGTTCACGTGCACGCGCAGCTCGGGCAGGCCGGCGCGGGCCCAGGCCGCCGCCTGCGTGCAGGCGCTGCGCAGCACCCATTCGCCGATCGGGATGATGAGCCCGGTCTGCTCGGCCACCGGGATGAACTCGACCGGCAGCACGTCGCCGAGCTCGCTGGAATGCCAGCGGACCAGCGCCTCGACGCCGAGCAGCCGGCCGTCGGTGAGGTCGACCTGGGGCTGGTAGTGCAGTGACAGTTCCTGGCGCCCGATGGCGCGGCGCAGCGCGGATTCGAGCGTCATGCGGCGCACGGCATGCTCGTTCGCCTGCGGCGTGAAGAAGGCGATGCGGCTCGCACCGCTGTCGGTGTGCAGGCGCGCCGTCTGGGCGCATTCGAGCAGGCGATGGGCGTTGTCGGCGTCGCCCGGGTAGGTCGCGACGCCCACCGAGCAGCTCAGGTACACCTCGGTCTTGCCGACGCTCTCGGGGAGGCGCAGCCCGTCGAGGATGGCGCGCGCGCGTTCCAGCACCGCGTTCTCGTCGTCGGCGAGGGACGGGTCCAGCAGCACCGCGAACTCGCCGCCGCCCAGGTGCGCGAGCGTCTCGTCGCTCTTGCACAGACCCGACAGGCGGGCCGCGACGGCCATCGCGAGGGTGTCGCCGGCGCCGAAGCCCATCGTCTCCTCGACCTGTTCGACCTGCGCGACGTTCAGCGACAGCAGCGTGAAGCGGCTGCCGTCCCATTGCGCCGCATGGGCCGCGGCGTCGACGCGGTCGAGCAGCAGCACGCGGTTGGGCAGGCCGGTCAGCTCGTCGTAGTTGGCGAGCTCCTGGATGCGGCCTTCGGCTTCGCGCTGCGCGGTGATGTCCTGCAGGATGATGACGCCGCGCAGCGATTCGCCGTCGGTGCCGACGTCGACGATGCCACGGTGCAGCACCACCAGCCGGCTGCCGTCGGCGCGCAGCAGCCGGTGCTGGAATTCGAACGGATCGCCGGGCGCCGCGCCGCGCCAGATCGACATCACGTAGCGGCGCTCGTCGCGCGGGAGCCAGCGCAGCGCGGCCGAGATCGACAGCGTTCCCGGCTCGTGCGTCTCGCCCAGCAGCGCATAGGCGCCGGACGACAGCGTGGCGCGCCGGCAGGCCAGGTCGATCTCCACCGAGCCGCTGCGGCACAGCAACTCGGTCTGCGCCAGCATGCGCGCCCGCCATTCGGACAGCTCGCGTGCGTGCTGGATCTCGCTGACGTCGCTGAGCGTCACCAGGTCGGCCTCGCGGCCTTCGAAGTCGATGCGGCGCCCGAACACGCGGGCGGCGAACACGCTGCCGTCGGCGCGCACGCAGCGGATGTCGTAGGCCGAGCCGGCGACGCCGGCCATGCGCTGGCGGATGTGCTCGGCCACGCGGCCCACGTCCTGCGGATGCACCACGACGGTCGCGACCATGCCGATCAGCTGGGCTTCGGTGTAGCCCAGCAGTTCCACCACCTTCGGGTTGACGTAGCGGAAGCGGCCGTCCTGGATCAGGAACACGCCGACCTGCGCCTGTTCGAGGAACGCCTGGTAGGCCTGGGACGCCAGCGGGGCGCGGCCTGGCGCAAGCGCGGCGTCGGTGACGGCCAGTCGTTCGGCAGCGGCGGGGGGTGATGACACGATGACAGTCTCCATCGAAGCGATGTACGGGCGTCTCTGTCGAACGCTTGCCCGGATATCGACGTGCAGGGTGACCGGCTTGAGCGCGTGGCGGCGCGAAGCTGATTTATGTCGAACAGTTGGCAGCGATGGGGGTTTACCCTGCCGGATGGGGCTCTAGCGCAGCACCTTCTGGATGACCTCGATGAGCTTGGCCGGATCGAAGGGCTTGACCAGCCAGCCGGTCGCTCCGGCGCTGCGGCCGGCCTGCTTCATCTGGTCGCTGGACTCGGTGGTCAGCACCAGGATCGGCACGCTCTTGAACTTGGGGTTGTCGCGCAGCTTGCGCGTCAGGCTGAGGCCGTCCATGCGGGGCATGTTCTGGTCGGTCAGCACCAGGTCGAAGTCGCGCGCGGTGGTTTTCTCGTAGGCATCCTGGCCGTCCACGGCCTCGGTCACGGCATAGCCGGCGCTCTTGAGGGTGAACGACACCATCTGACGCATGGACGCCGAATCGTCGACGACGAGGATCGAAGGCATGGCTGGCTCCCTGTGGCTGCGCCTGTTCGAGCAACGGCGCGGCAGCGCTACTTTAACGGTCCTGGCGTCCAGGGGCGGATTCAGAGTCTTTACGCCGTCTTGATGCGCAGCACCCGAATCCATACACCGATTTGATACGCCCGTCCCTACGCTCCTGGACATCCGAATCACCGTCGTGAGGAGTCCATGGACTTTCCGTTTCTGTATGGGCTGGCCGGCCTGGCATCGCTGGGCCTGCTCGTGTACCTCGTCTATGCGTTGCTCAAGGCGGAGGACTTCTGATGAACTCGCAAGCCTGGATGCTTCTGGTGGCCTTCCTGGCCATCCTCGCACTGCTCGCCTGGCCGCTGGGCCGGTGGCTGGCCGCCGTCGCCGAAGGGCGATTCCCCCGCTGGCTCTCGCCGTTCGTGAAGGCCGAACACGGCCTGTACCGAATCGCCGGTGTCGACGCCGCCGGCGGCATGGGCTGGCGCCACTACGCCACCGCGCTGGTGGTGTTCAACCTGCTCGGCGTGCTGGCCGTCTATGCGCTGCAGCGCCTGCAAGGCGTGCTGCCGTTCAACCCGCAGGCGATGGCCGCGGTCAGCGCCGACTCGTCGTTCAACACCGCGATCAGCTTCGTCACCAACACCAACTGGCAAGGCTATGCCGGTGAGTCGACGATGAGCTACCTGACGCAGATGCTCGCGCTGACGGTGCAGAACTTCCTGTCGGCCGCCACCGGCATCGTCGTCGTGATCGCGCTGGTGCGCGGCTTCGCGGCCCGCTCGTCGGCGTCGATCGGCAACTTCTGGGTCGACATCACGCGCGTCACCGCCTATGTGCTCTTGCCGCTGTCGCTGGTGTTCGCGCTCGTGCTGGTCGGCCAGGGCGTGATCCAGAACGTCGACGCCTACCAGGACGTGACGACGCTGCAGGCCTCGCCGCAGTCGATCGCGATGGGCCCGGTCGCGTCGCAGGAGGCGATCAAGATGCTCGGCACCAACGGCGGTGGCTTCTTCAACACGAACTCGGCGCACCCGTACGAGAACCCGACGCCGCTCGCCAACTTCCTGCAGATGCTGTCGATCTTCCTGATTCCGGCCGCGCTGGTGTTCATGTTCGGCCGCATGGTCGGCGACATGCGGCAAGGCTGGGCGGTGCTGGCGGCGATGACGGCGATCTTCGTCGTCTCGGTGGTCGTCGTCACCGCGCAGGAACAGCAGGGCAACCCGCTGCTCGCGCAGCTCGGCGTCGACCAGGTGGCGAGTGCCACGCAGCCGGGCGGCAACATGGAAGGCAAGGAAGCGCGCTTCGGCATCGCCGCCAGCGGCCTGTTCGCCGCCATCACCACGGCTGCCTCGTGCGGCGCGGTGAACGCGATGCACGACTCGTTCACGCCGCTGGGCGGCATGGTGCCGCTGGTGTTGATGCAACTCGGCGAGGTCGTCTTCGGCGGCGTCGGCACCGGGCTGTACGGCATGCTGATCTTCGCGATCCTCGCGGTGTTCATCGCCGGGCTGATGATCGGCCGCACGCCCGAGTACCTGGGCAAGAAGATCGAGACCCACGAGATGAAGATGACCTCGATCGCGATCCTGGTCACGCCGATCCTGGTGCTGGCCGGGGCTGCCATCGCGGTGCTGGCCGATGCCGGCAAGGCCGGCATCGCCAACCCCGGCGCGCACGGCTTCTCGGAGATCCTCTACGCCCTCACGTCGGCCGCCAACAACAACGGCAGCGCCTTCGCGGGCCTGTCGGCCAACACACCGTTCTACAACATGCTGCTGGCGGTGGCGATGTGGTTCGGCCGCTTCGGCGTCATCGTGCCGGTGCTCGCGATCGCCGGCTCGCTGGCCGCGAAGAAGCGCCTGGCCGTCACGGCCGGCACGCTGCCGACGCACGGCCCGCTGTTCGTCACCCTGCTGATCGGCAGCGTGCTGCTGGTCGGCCTGCTCAATTACGTGCCGGCGCTGGCCCTGGGGCCGGTGGTCGAGCACCTGATGCTGTGGAATCCGCAATGACAACCGTCCAGAATTTCTCGATGTTCGACCCGGCGCTCGTGAAGCCGGCCATCGCCTCCGCATTCGGCAAGCTCGACCCGCGCGTGCAGTGGCGCAACCCGGTGATGTTCGTCGTCTACGTCGGCAGCATCATCACGTCGCTGCTGTGGGTGCAGGCGCTCGGCGGAAAGGGCGAGGCGCCGCAAGGCTTCATCCTGGCCGTGGCACTCTGGCTGTGGTTCACCGTGCTGTTCGCGAACTTCGCCGAAGCGATCGCCGAAGGCCGCAGCAAGGCGCAAGCCTCATCGCTGCGCGGCATGAAGCGCAAGACGATCGCGAAGAAGCTGGAGCAGCCGCGCCATGGCTCCTCGTGGCACCCGATGGAGGCAGACGAGCTGCGCAAGGGCGCGGTCGTGCTGGTCGAGGCGGGCGACACCATCCCGCTCGACGGCGAGGTGATCGAAGGCGTGGCCTCGGTCGACGAGAGCGCGATCACCGGAGAATCCGCGCCGGTGATCCGCGAATCGGGCGGCGACTTCGCGTCGGTCACCGGTGGCACCCGCGTGCTGTCGGACTGGCTGGTGGTGCGCATCAGCGTGAACCCTGGCGAATCCTTCCTCGACCGCATGATCGCGATGGTCGAGGGCGCCAAGCGCCAGAAGACGCCGAACGAGATCGCGCTGACGATCCTGCTGGTGGCGCTGACGATCGTGTTCCTGGTCGTCACCGTGACGCTGCTGCCGTTCTCGATCTTCAGCGTCGACGCCGCCAAGCTGGGAACGCCGGTGACGATCACCACGCTGATCGCGTTGCTGGTGTGCCTGATCCCGACCACCATCGGTGCGCTGCTGTCGGCCATCGGCGTGGCCGGCATGAGCCGCATGATGGGCGCCAACGTGATCGCCACCTCGGGCCGCGCGGTCGAAGCCGCCGGCGACGTCGACGTGCTGCTGCTCGACAAGACCGGCACGATCACGCTCGGCAACCGCCAGGCCTCGGCCTTCGTGCCCGCCAAGGGCATCACCGAGCAGGTGCTGGCCGACGTGGCGCAGTTCGCGTCGATGGCGGATGAAACGCCGGAAGGCCGCAGCATCACGGTGCTGGCCAAGCAGAAGTTCAACCTGCGCGAGCGCGACCTGACGAGCCACAAGGTGGCGTTCGTCGCGTTCACCGCACAGACGCGCATGAGCGGTGTCGACATCGACAACGGCGACGGCACGCTGCGTCAGCTGCGCAAGGGCGCGGGTGACGCTGTCCGCAAGCATGTGCAGTCGTTGGGCGGCAGTTTCCCCGCCGACGTGCAGGCCGCTGCCGAGGAGGTGGCGCGCAAGGGCAGCACGCCGCTGGTGGTGGCCGACGGGGCGCGAGTGCTCGGCGTGGTCGAGCTGAAGGACATCGTCAAGGGCGGCATCAAGGAGCGTTTCGCCGAACTGCGCCGCATGGGCATCAAGACGGTGATGATCACCGGCGACAACCGCCTCACCGCGGCGGCCATCGCAGCCGAGGCCGGCGTCGACGACTTCCTGGCCGAGGCCACGCCCGAGGCCAAGCTGAAGATGATCCGCGACCACCAGGCCGACGGTCGCCTCGTCGCGATGACCGGCGACGGCACCAACGACGCGCCGGCGCTGGCCCAGGCCGACGTGGCGGTGGCGATGAACACCGG
>NZ_JBFUGN010000323.1:0-6004 GCF_056402895.1 Rhizobacter sp. P3_B12
GGATCTGCGCTGCCGCAGCTGAAGGACGACGCGGCCAAGTGACGAGGTGATGGAGGTGATGGCCGCCTACAGCCGGTAGCGGCTGCCTCCGATCGACGCGCCGCGAAGCCGCATCGATCATCGCTGAAGAGACGGCCCCAGGGCGGGGCCGTCGCATCTTCACGAGGAATCGCATGAACCGCATCACCACGCTCATCCCGCTCGCCGTCCTCACTGCCTTCGTCGCCGCCGGCTGCAGTTCCACGCCGAGCAACCTGCAGACCGCCACCGGCGACACGCGCCCGCAGCCGGTCATCGTGCAGGTGCCGGTCGAGATCTCGACGCCCGCGCTGGAATCCGGCTGCTGGGCCCAGTTCTACGGCGAACGCAATTTCAAGGGCGAGGTGGCGACGCTGGTCGGCCCGGTCTCGCTCGAGAGCGCCGACAAGATGAACGGCCGGCAGCTCAAGAAGGAGATCGACAGCCTGGTGACCGGCCCGAAGGCCACGCTGCGCGTCTACGAGCACGCCATGTTCAAGGATCGCTCCATCGCCTTCGGCCCCAACAGCCGCGAAGGTGGCTTGATCACCAAGCTCGGCGTCGGCGGCCACATCCAGTCGCTGCAGCTCGAATGCACCAGCTGATTCAGGCGGCATGCGCCGCTTGAGGGTCGGCCGGCGCGGCAACCTTCGTGAACCGCGCTGCCCCAAGCAACCCGCCGGCTGCCGCGAACAGGGCACCGATCAGGAACGCGAGGTGGTAGCCGGCGGTCAATGCGGCCTTCGGGTCCACGCCGGCTGACACCAGCCCACCGGTGTGCGCCGCAGCCAGGCTGGCCAGCACCGCCAGCCCGAGCGCGCCGCCCATCATGAACGAGGTGTTGACGATGCCCGAGGCCAGCCCCGAATCCTGCTGCTGCACCTCGCTCATCGCCGCCAGCAGCAGCGGGTTGAACGCGACGCCGGCACCGACGCCCAGCAGCAGCATGCTCGGCAGCACGTCGATCCAGAAGCTGCCGTCGACCGGTGCGCGTGCGAACAGCGCCAGCCCCAGCGCGGCCACCAGCAGCCCGCCGGCCAGCGGCTTCTTCAGCCCGAAGCGCATCACCAGCTTGGCCGACAGCCCGAGCGAGAACGCCGCCATGATCAGGTTGGACGGCAGGAACGCGAGCCCGACCTGCATCGGCGTGTAGCCGAGCACCAGCTGCAGGTACAGCGCCGAGATGAAGAACCACGCGAACATGCCGGCCGCCCACAGCACGCCGACGATGTTGGCGGTCGACAGATTGCGCAGGCGGAACAGCGACAGCGGCACCAGCGGCTCGGCCACGCGCGACTCGATCGCGAAGAACGCGCCCAGCAGCACGACGGCGGCGCCCAGCAGGCCGAGCGTCTGCGCCGACAGCCAACCCGCCTCGTTGCCGTTGACGATGGCGTACACCGCCAGCATCAGCGCGATGGTGATCGTCGCCGCGCCGGCCACATCGAGCTTCGCGCCATGCGCCGCCGGCGGCGTGGCCGGCAGCAGCACCCCGCACAGGGCCGCCACCGCGATGCCGATCGGCAGGTTGACGAGGAAGATCCAGTGCCAGCTCAGCGCGCCAGTCAGCAACCCGCCGAGCAGCACGCCGATGCTGCCGCCGCCGGCGCAGACGAAGCCGTAGACGCCCATCGCCTTCGCGCGCTCGGCCGGCTCGGTGAAAAGATTCATGATCAGCGACAGCGAGATCGCCGACACCACCGCGCCGGCCAGCCCCTGCACCGCGCGCGCGACGATCAGCACCCCCTGCGATTGCGCGAGACCGCAGGCCAGCGACGCGAGCGTGAAGCCGGCGATGCCGAGCAGGAACAGCCGGCGCTGGCCGTACAGGTCGCCGAGCCGGCCGCCCAGCAGCAGGAAGCCGCCGAAGGTCAGCATGTAGGCGTTGACCACCCACACCAGCGAGGTCTCCGAGAAGCCGAGGTCGCTGCGGATCGACGGCAGCGCGACGTTCACGATGGTCGTGTCCAGCACGATCATCAGCACGCCCAGGCACAGTACGGCGAGCGCCAGCCAGCGCTTGCGGGTGTCGAGGTGGCGGTGGGGCATCGGGAAATCCTCCGTCGTCGGGCCAAAAGCCGCCATTCTCGTCGCAGCGAACCGACACACCCCCCCAACAGGGGGGGCGCACCGCGCGCGACCGCATCGCGCCCGCTCGCTAGACTTCGCCGTTCATGCGCCGGGGAGGCGTTTCACTTCAGAAGATCCAGACCACATGAAACGGGCCACATTCCTGCTCAAGCTCTGTTACTGCCTGAACCTGTTCGGGCTCTTGCTGCCGATCGCGCTGGCGCGCCTCGGCGGCCTGCCGGCCTTCGGGGATGCGGCGGAAGCGGCCGCGGCGCTGCTCTCCGGGCTGATCGCGCTGGTGTTGCTGGTCGCCGGCCTGTACCGCATCGGCCTCGTCGCGCGCGTGCCCGGCACGCTGGACGCCTGGCCGGCCACCGGCCTGCCCGAGGCGCTGCAACGCGCCGGTTCGGTGGGCCTGCATGCCGGCGCGGTGATCGGCGTCGCGAGCCTGCTGGTGCGCCCGTGGCTGCATGGCGTCGATGCGGTGCCGGCCGTGCAGGTGCTGGCGATGGCCGGCGGCATCGGCCTGATCGGCCTGGTGCTGTTCGAGTTCGGCCGGTTGATGTCGTTCGAGCAGCGCGCGCGCGAAGAGCTGTCGCCGCAGCGTCTGCGCCCGTCCCCGGCGATCGAGGGCCATTCGAGCCTCGACCGGCGCAAGCACTGAGGCGCCGGGGCGGCGATGGCTCAACTGGATGTCGGCGATCGCCTCGCGTCGGGCTTCGTCGGCGTGGTTGTCGGTGCGGTGATCGGTGCGGCCGTGGCCTGGTGGCTGGGCGTGTACCACGCGGCGATCGACGTGCCCGACCTGCGGCCGGTGTTCGTGCGCTGGATCGGCGGCACGGCGCTCGGCTTCGGCCTGGTCGGGTTCCTGTTCGGCCCGGTCGTCGGCACCCTGCTCGGCGAGGTCATCACCTTGCTGTTCCGGCTCGAGGACCGGCGCTACACCGAGTCTCCGATCGGCATCTCGGTGCTGGTGATCCTCGTGCTCGGCGTGTGGTACTACGTCAAGTACCACTGAGGCGCATCAGGCCGGCAGCGCCTTCAGTGCTTCCAGCGTCGCGAGGCAGGCGCCGGCCACTTCGGCGCCCTTCTTGACGAAGTGCTCGCTGAAGAACTGCCGGTGCTCCGCATGCTCGTGGAAGTGCCGCGGTGTCAGCACGGCGGAGAACACCGGCACGCCGGTGTCCAGCTGCACCCGCATCAGGCCGTCGATCACCGCGGCGCTGACGAACTCATGCCGGTAGATGCCGCCATCGACGACGAGCGCACAGCCGACGATCGCGTCATACCGGCCGCTGCGCGCGAGCTTCTGCGCATGCAGCGGGATCTCGAACGCGCCGGGCACGTCGAACGCATCGATGCCGTCGGTCGGGATCCGTCGTCGCTCGAACTCGTCGAGCAACCCGCGGCGGGCCCGTTCGACGATCTCGCGGTGCCACGAGGCGCAGACGACCGCGATGCGCGGTGCGTTGATGAGGGAGGGACGGGTGTGGATCTGATTCATGGGTTCCTCGAGTTGGATGGCCAGAATCAGGGCGCGCGACAACGCGGGCGCTGCAGCCGAAGCCGCCGCGCCCGTGACATTCGCGTTTCTCTTTCATCCGGACTGTGACCGTCGGCCCTGGCATCGCACCAGGTCTGCTGACCCCGGCCAGGCCACTGCTTTCACAGTGGCATGAACGGGCGCTCGCGGGCTCCCGTGATCGCTCACGGATACCGCCGGTGGGGAATTTCGCCCCGCCCTGAGAACGCTGTCCGCCGGTGAGGGCGGACGCGGCGATTCTAGGTCGCCAGGCCGCGGCTCACTCGCAGCGCGCCGCGCCGCTCGCCACGCAGTCGAAGAAGCCGAGCACGCGGTGCAGCACCGGGATGCGGACTGCGTCGGCCTCGATCAGCAGCGAGTGCTTGCCTTGCATCACCGTGCGGCCGATGCAGTAGCCGGCGCCGTGCGCCGCATTGAGGTTGTCGCAGAAGGTCTTCTGCGCCGAGGGCTTCACCACCACGTCCTGCTCGCCCTGCAGCAGCAGCACCGGCTGGCGGATGCGCCCGGCCGCCTCGCCGCGCACCCGCTCGGCGGCGGCGCAGGACTGCTGGAACCAGCGGTACGACACGCCGCCCACCTTCGCATGCGGCGAGCCGCAGTCCGGGCCGTCGCAGCGGGCCAGCGCGCGCATGTCCCAATGGCGCTTGAAGCGCGCCGCGCTGTGGGTCAGCGCGTTCGGTGCATCGGGGGCGCGTTGCCGGATCAACTCGTAGGCGGGGTCGAAGGGCGTGCCCTCGGCATAGCTCTTCGGCATCAGCCAGGCGATGCCCGACAGCTGCATCGTGCCGCCATCGCACAGGTAGTCGGCCAGTTGGGCGGTGACGCCGGCGTTSCTGGCGCCGGTGGCCCACGGCGCCATCATCGGCGTCACGAGTGCCAGCGCCGCGATGCGCGCCGACGGCGAGGCCTCGAGGAACAGCGCCGCCGCCGCACCGCCCATCGAATGGGCCAGCAGGAACAGCGGCAGCGGCCGGCCGGCACGCGCCGCGCGCACCGGACCGTCGACGAAGGCGGCCAGGTCGTTCACATAGTCGTCGAAGGTCTCGACGTGCCCGATCGAGTCGTCCTGCGGCAGCAGCCGCTGCGAGAAGCCCTGGCCGCGGTGGTCGTGGATGTAGACCGAGTAGCCGCTGCGCACCAGGTCGCGCACCGTCTCCTGGTACAGCGCCAGCCCTTCGGTGCGGCCGGTGGAAATGACGATGCCGCCGCGCGTCTCGGCGCGGTGCTGGTACAGCCGGTAGTGGATCTTCACGCCATCGGCGCCGGTGAAGGCGCCGCGCGTGAGCTGGGCCTCCTTCAGGGCGATGGCCTCGAGGTCGGTCCAGCTCGGCGATGCGGCGAGATCGGCCTCGGCGCCGATGACGTAGGGGGCGGCGCCGGAGGCTTCCAGCGGCGGGAACGACGGCCCCTCCTGCGCGCAGGCCGCGCCCGCCACGGCCACAAAGGCGATCCCCGCGGCCACGCGCCGCGCCAAGCCATGCCACATCATCCGCATCCTCAGTACGTCCRCCCCGCCTTGAACTGCGCCCGCGTCGTGCGCGTGCGCTGCGTCGCGCGGTCGATCGCGGCGAACGACTTCGCGGCGTGCGCATGGCACACCGCGAGGCCGAGCGCGTCGGCGGCATCCTTGCCGGGCAGGCCGGGCAGCTTCAGCAGCCGCATGATCATCTCCTGCACCTGCTCCTTGCGCGCCTGGCCGTGGCCGACGATCGCCTTCTTCATCTGCAGCGCGGTGTACTCGGCCACGTCGAGGTTGCCCGACACCAGCGCGGTCAGCGCCGCGCCGCGCGCCTGGCCGAGCAGCAGCGTGCTCTGCGGGTTCACGTTGACGAAGACGATCTCGACCGACGCGCAGTGCGGCTCGTAGCGCGCGGCGACCTCGCACACGCCGTCGAAGATGATCTTCAGCCGCGCCGGCAGGTGGCCGGCGTCGGCAGCATCGGTCTTGATGGTGCCGCTCGCGACGTAGTGCAGCTGCTGGCCGTCGACGTCGATCACGCCGAAGCCGGTGGTCCGCAAGCCGGGATCGATGCCGAGTATCCGCATCACGCGCTGCCTGCGTCAGGCATCGAAATACCAGCGCACGGAATGGAAGAACACCGGCGCCGCGAACGCCAGCGGTGCCACCCGGTCGAGCAGGCCGACCGCGCCGGTGACCGACGCCCGGTTGCCCCAGCGCCGCACGCCGGCATCGCGCTTCAGCGCCTGCATCACCAGCGAGCCCAGCGTGCCGCAGCCCGAGGCGATGAAGCCGATCAGCAGCGACTGCGCCGGCTTGAACGGCGTGATCCAGTACAGCAGCCCGCCGACCAGCCCGCCACCGAGCGCGCCGATCACGAAGGCGCGCCACGAGAACGTGCGATCGATCTGCCG
>NZ_JBFUGN010000324.1:0-5983 GCF_056402895.1 Rhizobacter sp. P3_B12
GTGCAGCAGCTGCGCGGCGCGGCGCGCATGCTGCTGGAGGCCGATGCGGCGCAACCGGCCCACGCGACCGCCGCGGCGCAGCTCGCCGACCAGCGCGAGCAGCGGCTCGATGCCGCCTCGCGCAAGCTGCTGGCGCAGTGGCCGCAGCTGCAGGCCGCCTACGCGGGCGACGAGTACGTCGTGAAGATCCGCGACAAGGAGCTGCGCACCGCGCTGACCACGCAGAGCCTGTCGGGCACCAAGGTGCGCAAGGTGGCGCTGCCGCAGTTCGAGGACCACGGCGAGATCCTGAAGTGGCTGCTGCTCGACAACGTKCCCGGCAGCTTCCCGTACAGCGCCGGCACCTTCGCGTTCAAGCGCGAGGGCGAGGACCCGACGCGCATGTTCGCCGGCGAGGGCGATGCCTTCCGCACCAACCGGCGCTTCAAGCTGCTCTCCGAAGGGATGCCGGCGAAGCGGTTGTCGACCGCGTTCGACAGCGTCACGCTGTACGGCAACGACCCGGCGCTGCGGCCCGACATCTACGGCAAGGTCGGCAACTCCGGCGTCAGCATCGCGACGCTGGACGACATGAAGGTGCTGTACGGCGGCTTCGACCTGTGCAACCCGGCCACCAGCGTCAGCATGACGATCAACGGGCCGGCGCCGACGATCCTCGCGATGTTCATGAACACCGCGATCGACCAGCAGCTGGCGCGCTTCGAGGCCGACAACGCCCGCGATCCGAGCGACGACGAACTGCACAAGATCCGTGCCTGGGTGCAGCAGAACGTGCGTGGCACGGTGCAGGCCGACATCCTGAAGGAAGACCAGGGGCAGAACACCTGCATCTTCTCGACCGAGTTCAGCCTGAAGGTGATGGGCGACATCGCCGAATACTTCGTGCACCACCAGGTGCGCAACTTCTATTCGGTGAGCATCAGCGGCTACCACATCGCCGAAGCGGGGGCGAACCCGATCAGCCAGCTCGCGTTCACGCTGAGCAACGGCTTCACGTTCGTCGAGGCGTACCTCGCGCGCGGCATGCACGTTGACGACTTCGCGCCGAACCTGAGCTTCTTCTTCAGCAACGGCATGGACCCGGAGTACACCGTGCTCGGCCGCGTCGCGCGGCGCATCTGGGCGGTGGCGATGCGCGAGCGCTACGGCGCCAACGAGCGCAGCCAGAAGCTGAAGTACCACGTGCAGACCTCGGGCCGCTCGCTGCATGCGCAGGAGATCCAGTTCAACGACATCCGCACCACGCTGCAGGCGCTGATCGCGGTCTACGACAACTGCAACTCGCTGCACACCAATGCCTTCGACGAGGCGATCACGACGCCCACCGAGGACAGCGTGCGCCGCGCGATGGCGATCCAGCTGATCATCAACCGCGAATGGGGCCTGGCGAAGAACGAGAACCCGAACCAGGGCGCGTTCATCATCGACGAGCTGACCGAGCTGGTGGAAGAGGCGGTGCTGGCCGAGTTCGAGAAGCTCGCCGAGCGCGGCGGCGTGCTGGGTGCGATGGAGACCGGCTACCAGCGCGGCCAGATCCAGGAAGAGAGCATGCACTACGAGATGCTCAAGCACACCGGCGAGTACCCGATCATCGGCGTCAACACCTTCCGCAACCCGCATGGGGACCCGGTGGCCGATCACATCGAGCTGGCACGCTCGACCGACGACGAGAAGCAGTCGCAGCTCGCGCGGCTCGCGGCCTTCCACGCCACGCATGCCGATGCGGCGCCGGCGATGCTCGCGCGGCTGCAGCAGGCGGTGATCGCCAACGGCAACGTGTTCGAGGTGCTGATGGACGCGGTGCGCTGCTGCTCGCTCGGGCAGATCACCGCGGCGCTGTTCGAGGTGGGCGGGCAGTACCGGCGCAGCATGTAGCCGGGCCGGCGCCTGCCGGCAAGCTTGGGGATGCCGGCACACGCCAAAAGCGATGACAATCCGGTGCCATGAAAGCGCCGCCCATCCGACGATCGACGTCCACCGCGCTCGCCACCGCACGCCGCGCGTGGCGGCTGCTGTACAGCGATTCGCGCCGGTGCATCGTGCTGGCCGACCAGGCGCTCGAGCGCAGCCTCGCGCACGGCGACCAGGCCGCCGAAGGCTGGGCCCGGCTGGTGCGCGGGCTGCACCTGATCTGGTATTCCACACCGCTCGAAGCCGCCGGCGAGCTGGCCGAGGCCGACCGCTGCTTCGACGCCACGCACGACCGCGCCGGCCACCTGCTGGCCGAGGTCGGCATCGCGCGCTGCCTGTGGCGCGAGGGCAAGTACCGCGAATCGCTGGAGCGCGCGCTGCCGCTGCGCGCCGAGGGCCTGGCCGTGCTGAAGCACGACGAACTCGGCATGCTGCTGAACGTGATCGCCGGCTGCTATGCCTCGCTCGGCCAGTCGGAGCAGGCCTTCGCGTACATGTTCCAGGCGCTGAACGAGTCGCGCCCGGCACGCGGCAACGGCTTCGAGGTGGTGCTGTACTGCAACCTCGCGCACGAGCTGATCCAGCTCGGCGACTACCACCAGGCGCTCAGCCACGTCGAGGAAGGCATCGCCCGCTACGCGCGGCTCGACAACCCGCGGCTGCTCAGCGTGCTGCTGATCAACCGCGTGATCTGCCTGACCAACCTCGAGCGCGCGGCCGATGCGCTGGGCGATGTCGAGCGGCTGCTCGCGCTGCCGACCGATGCGAGCGGGCGCGGCAGCACCAATGCGAACTTCGAGACGATGGCGATCGCCGCGCTGCGCGCCGGCAACACCACGCTCGGCGCCGAGCTGATCGAGCGCGCCTCGCAGGACAAGAGCGGCATCAAGGTGCCCGACGAGCGCATCACGCTGGTGGTCGCCACCGCCGAGGTGATGGCCGCGCGCGACCTGCTGCCGCAAGCCGCCGCGCTGCTGGCGCAGGCGCAGCCGGCGGTATTGAACGCCGCGGCCGAAGGCCTGAGCCTGCGCGTGCGCTGCCTGTTCCACCAGGCGATGGCCGACACGCACGAGCGGCTGGGCCACGCGGCGCAGGCGCTGGCCTCTCTGCGCATCTGGCAGGCGCTGCACGTCGAGCGCGCGCAACAGGCCTCGCGGGCGCGCTACCAGGCGGCCTCGCTGCAGACCGAGCTGCGCCGGCTGCAGCAGAACCTCGACGAGATCGAGGCGCGCCGCCGCACCACCGAGCGCGCGAAGGCCGAGCTCGAGGCCATCAACCAGCAGCTGTCGCAGAAGATCGACGAGGTCGAGGCGCTGCAGGCCGAGCTGCGCCAGCAGGCCACGCGCGACTTCCTGACCGGCCTGTTCAACCGCCGCCACCTGAACGACGTGCTGCCGCAGATGCTGCTGCTCGCGCAGCGCGAGCAGCAGCCGCTGGCGGCCGCGATCATCGACCTGGACCACTTCAAGTCGGTGAACGACCGGCACGGCCACGTGGCCGGCGACAAGCTGCTGGCCGCGTTCGGCGCGCTACTGATCGCGCACGGGCGGCGCAGCGACATCGCGTTCCGCTTTGGCGGCGAGGAGTTCTGCCTGCTGATGCCGCGCACCGACGCATTCGCGGCGCAGCGCAAGGTCGAGGCGCTGCTGGGCGCGTGGCGCGACGAGGTGTTCCAGTTCGAGACCGGCACGCTGCACCGCAACACCTTCTCGGCCGGCATCGCCGATTCGCTCGCCGAGCTGGCGGCGATGGAGCAGCTGCTGAAGATCGCCGACGACCGGCTGCTCGAGGCCAAGCGCAGCGGGCGCAACCAGGTGCTGGCGGCGGACCTGCGGGCCGATCCGGTCGAAGCCTAGAAGCTGCCCGGATCGCCCGGGAACACCACCGGCGACTCGTAGCCATCGGCCGACACCGCCGACACGCCGAAGAACCAGTCGTCGATCACGACGTTCTTCAGCACCAGCTGGGTTGCATCGCCCGCGACGAAGCGGCTGTGCTGCCAGTGCGGCGCGGTCGTCTCGCGCCACCACACGCGGTACCCGGCCACGCCCGGCTGCGCCTGCCCCGCTTGTGCCTGCCATTTGATGGTGGTGTCCGGCGTCACCGCGCCCCCGATCGACACGCCCTTCGGCGGCATCGGCGCATTCGCCATCGCGGCCAGCGTCACCGCGTTCAGCCGCGTCACCTGCGCGAGGTACGGGAAATCGACGCCGTCGATCGTGTCGCCGTAGGCGATGCCGCCTTCGGTGCGCAGGTCCTGGTGCTGGCGCGTGTAGTCTTCGTGCGCCTCGGTCACGCGCACCGCCGGGATGCCGGCATCGAGGAACGGCACCTGGTCGCCGCCGCGGCCGTAGCGGTCGGTGCGGTAGACCATCTGCACGCGCAGGTTGGTCAGGTAGCGCGCCGACAGGCTGGCCATGAAGCGCGCGATGTTGCGCGACGGCGAATCGACCTCGCCGCCGTTGTAGCGCCGCTTGCCGGCCTGCGCCGGCGTCTCGACCGCCTTGGTCCCTTCGGAGAACACGCGCACCGTGCCGTTGTCATGCACGCCGTCCTGGCCGTGGCTGTTGCCGACGATGTCGTTGTTCAAGTCGGCCTGCACCTGCCAGCCCTCGACCTTGGCATGGTCGACCAGCACCTTGCCGCCGTACAGGCCCTGCTCCTCGCCCGACAGCGCGGCATAGACGAGGGTCGCGCGGAACTTGTGCTTCGACAGCACGCGCGCCGCCTCCATCAGCGCGGCGACACCCGAGGCGTCGTCGTTCGCGCCGGGCGCGTCGCTGGTCGCATCCATCACGTCGCTGACGCGCGAGTCGAGGTGGCCGGTGATCACGATCACGCGCTGCGGCTCGGTGGTGCCGCGCTGCACCGCAACGATGTCCATCACCTCGGTGGGCTGCGGCAGCCGCGGGCCGGTGAAGGTCTGCGACGGCGTCGCCACCTGCAGGCAACCGCCGCAGTCGCGCGACAGCGCGGTGAAGCGCGACTGCACCCAGCGGCGCGCCGCGCCGATGCCGCGCGTCGGCGAGGTGGTGTCCGAGGCGGTGTGGCGCGTGCCGAACGCGACCAGGTGGGTGATGGTGCTGCGCAGTTCGTCGGGGCTGACGGCGGCGGCGATCTCGCGCAGCGCCGGCTGGTCCGGGAAAGGCGCCGGATCGGGGGGCGCAGCCTGCGCAGCGCCCGCGATCGAACACAAGGCCAGCAGGCTCAGGCGAATCAGCTTCATCGTGGCATCCAGTCAGGGGGAAGGTGGATCATGCCGGTTCGGGCCACGGGAAGCGCCCGTTCAGCACCGGCACGTCGCGCAACCGCGCGACGCTGAAATCGATGAAGGCGCGCAGCTTCGCGGTGGCGCGGCGGCCTTCGAGGTGCACCAGCTGCACCGGCACCGGCGCCGGCTCGTGCGCGGCCAGCACGATGCGCAGTCGCCCGGCAAGCACGTCGTCGGCCACCTGGTACGACATCGCCCGGGCCAGCCCGTGCCCGGCCAGCGCGGCGGCGATCGCCATCTCGCCGGTGTTGGCCACCAGCTGCATGCGCGGCTGCACGCTGTCGCCGCGCGTGCCGAACCCCCACGGCACATTCACCGCGCCGTGCTGCGAGAAGCCGATCGCCGCATGCTGCGGCACATCCGCCGGCGTGCGCGGCACGCCGTGCGCTGCCAGGTAACCGGGCGACGCGACGACGACGCGCCGCACCTGGCCGACCGGCACCGCGTGCAGGCCCGAATCGGCGAGGCGCGCGATGCGCACCGCGACATCGAAGCCCTCGTCGAGCAGGTGCACGACGTGGTCGGCGAACCAGGTGCGCGCGCTGACCTGCGGGTGCGCGGCGAGGAAGTCGAGCAGCACCGGCGCGACGTGCAGCCGCCCGAACATCGCCGGCGCGGTGATCGCGAGCAGCCCTTGCGGCGCGGTGTACGCCCCGCCCGCGGTGGCCTCGGCCTCGGCGATCTCGGCCAGGATGCGCCTGCAGTCGGCATGGAAGCGCGTGCCGGCATCGGTCAGCGAGACGCTGCGCGTCGTGCGCCGCAGCAGCTGCGCGCCCACGTGCTGCTCGATCGCCGCGACCG
>NZ_JBFUGN010000325.1:0-5961 GCF_056402895.1 Rhizobacter sp. P3_B12
CACCTACACCCGCTGGGTCGAGGTGCTGCGCGGCCTGGCCGCGACCGGCCGGGTGCCGCACATCGTGCTGATCGGCGCCGACAACGGTCTCGCGATGCGCGATGCGATCGTCGCCGCCGAGATCGGCCTGCCGCTGATCGACCGCGTCGGGCGCCACAGCCTCGGCGAGGTGCAGGCGCTGATCGACCGCTGCGCGCTCGCGCTGTGCGCCGACGGCGGTCTGCTGCACGTGGCCCACACGACCGGCACGCCGGTGGTGGCGCTGTTCGCCGGCGAGATCCTGCCGGCCTACCGCGTCACGCCGGCCAACCGCACGACGAGCCTGCACGGCCCCCGGCAGGTCGACGACATCGATCCGGAGGCGGTGCTGGCCGCGGCGCTGTCGTGGCTCAACGCGGCGCCGCGCTGAGGGTCGTGTCGAGCAGGCGCCGGTAGATCGCGAGGTAGGCCTCGGCCGCGCGGTCCCAGCGGAACAGCGCGGCATGGGCGCGGATCGCCAGGCCCGCGTGCAGCAGGCGCGGCGTCTCGGTCTCGATCGTGCGGCGCATCGCCTGCGGCTCGAAGCTGTCGAAATAGCCGGCATGCGCGCCGCCGATCTCGGGCAGGCTGGTCAGCCGCGACAGGAACACCGGCTTGCCGAAGTGCATCGCCTCCAGCGGCGGCAGGCCGAAGCCCTCTGTCAGCGACGGGAACACGAAGGCCTGGCAGTGCGCGTAGAGCCAGGTCTTCTGCGCGTCGCTCACCTCCTGCACCACCGTCACGTTCGTGAGGCCGCGCTCGCGCACCTGCGCGGCCAGCCGGTCCGAATCGCCGGTGCGCGGCCCGGCCAGCACCAGCGCCTGCTGCGGCCACAGCGCGGCCATCTCGACCAGGCTCTGCGGGTTCTTCGACGCCGCCATGCGGCTCAGGTGCAGCAGGTAGCGGCCCGGCACGATGCCGGGCACGGCGTCCTGCGCATGGGTGTTCAGGTCGCGGGCGCCGTTCGGGATCACCGTGACCGGGCCGCTCCAGCCGAGGTGGCGGCGGATGTCGCCCTCGACGTGGCGGGTCAGCGTGGTCACTTCGTCGAAGTGGCGCAGCCGGCGGCGCAGTTTGTCGAGTGCCTTGCGGGCTTCCGGCTCGGCGTCGTGATAGATYGGGTTCAGGTCGTGGATGGTCAGCAGCGAGTGCCGCGTGCCGAGGGGCGGGATGATGCGGCCGAGCTGGTTCAGCCCGTGCCAGACGTCGAAGCGGCGCAGGCCCGGCCAATGCAGGTAGCCCTGTAGCTTGTTCGTCGCCAGGTAACCGACCTGGTCGCCGAAGCGGCCGTGCCAGCGTACCGGCATGTGCAGGTCGAAGCGCACGCCGTGCTGCTCGCGCCAGGCCGGTGCGACGCGCGCGACGTGCTCGCAGATCTGCGTCGAGAACTCGCCGAGCCCGTCGCTCAGCGAGCCGAGCATGCCGAGGCTGATGCCGACGCGCCGTGCGGGAGTGGGCATCACGCGATCAATTTGTAGTGCTTGCGGCTCAGGTCGACGCCGAGCAGCCGCTCGACGCGCATCGACCAGCGGTGCTTGCGCTCGCGGCTCGTCAGCCGGTGCGCCGGGTCGGGCGCGAAGTGCTGCTCGGCCTCGTCGCGCAGCCAGCCGGCCATCAGCGCCGGGTGCGTGCCGGCATAGGGCAGCAGCGACTGCGGGTCGATGTTGCCGTAGTGCACCTTCGGCGCACCATGCGACCAGTACTTGCTCACCTGGTCGAGCTTGGCCTGCATGTAGTCGGTGCGGCGCACGTGGCCGTAGTGGTAGATGTGCGCGTTCGCCAGCGCGGCGTTCGGGTGCCGGCCGCGGCGGTGCTGGTCCATCACCACCCAGAACTGGCCGTCGGGCGCGTAGCTGCGGATCGTGTTGCGGATCAGCCGGCACTCGCGCCGGTACCAGGCCGGGCTGACCGCGAGCCAGTGCGGCGAGCCGTAGAAGTGCAGGTAGTCGAACACCAGCGCCTCGATGCGGCGGTCGGCGTGGTGGCGCTCGACCGACGCGCGGATCGCCGCCAGCTCGCCCTCGTGCAGCACCTCGTCGCCCTCGAGGTAGAAGGCCCAGTCGCCGGTGCAGGCGAACTGCGCGATCATCTTCTGCTGCGCGTAGACGAAGCCGCGCGACTCCATGCGCTCGTTCCACACGGTGTCGATCAGTCGGATCTTCGGGTCGCCGATCGCCAGCAGCCGCTCGCGGGTGTCGTCCTCGCCGCGGCCGACCGCGATCACGAACTCGTCGACCAGCGGCAGCAGCGAGCGCACCGAGGCCTCGAACGGGAAACCGAGCTTGACGCCGTTGCGCAGGAAGGTGAAGCCGCTGATCGAGGCCGAACCAGCGGCCGTCATAGCGTGTGCGACGCGAGCCGCGCCACCTCGGTCGCGCTCCACTTCTTCTCCATCGGGATCAGGCGCGCGGCGTCGGCGAAGGCCGGCGGGCGGGCGCGCAGCGTCACGCGGATGTAGTGGTGCACGAACACGTCGAGCGCGATGTGCAGCGGGCGGATGTCGCCGACCTCGACCGCGCGCTTCTTGGCCCGCAGGAACAGGTCGGCATCGGCGGCCTGGATGCGCTCGTCCCACAGCCCGATGCGGTCGATCGCGCGCCGGTTCATCAGCACCGAGTTGCCGACATAGCCCTCGATCACCAGGCCCTCGAACTGCTCGGCGCGCTCGCGGCAGAAGCGGTCCCAGTCGCCGTACATCCAGCGGTGCGACATGCCGAGCCAGGGTTGCTTGGCGCCGAAGAAGCGCACCGGCAGCGAGGCGCGCTTCCAGCGTCGGCGCAGCACCTGGGTGGCCTCGGGCGTCTCGACGCGCTCGATGCCGCACACCGTCAGCGCGTCGAGCCCGTGCAGCTCGGCGTTGGCGATCAGCCGCGTGTCCCAGTCGGGCGGCACGACGATGTCGTTGTTCAGGAACGCGAGCCAGTCGCCCTGCGCGACCGCGATGCCCTGGTTCTGCGTGTACGGGTAGGAGAAGTTCTGCGTGTTGCGGATCACCTTGGCGCCGACCGACTCGAAGAACTCGGCCGAGCCGTCGGTCGACGCGTTGTCGATGATGATCAGCTCCGAGGGCAAGCGGGTGCAGCGCTGCAGGTGCTCGACGAACCAGCGGTTCATCTCCAGCTGGTTGTGCACGGCGGTGATGATGCTCAGTCGGGTCATCCTCGGCTCTCCGATGGCGCGGCGTGGGGGGTGCGGAATTGCAGCGAATGCAGGTGGGCGAACAGGCCGCCCTGCGCGAGCAGCTCGGCGTGCGTGCCCTGCTCGACGACGCGRCCGRCCTCGAGCACCAGCACGCGGTCGGCGGCCTTGATGGTCGACAGCCGGTGGGCGATCACCAGGCTGGTGCGGCCCTTCATCAGCCGCTCCAGCGCCTCCTGCACGAGGCGCTCGGATTCGGAATCGAGCGCCGACGTGGCCTCGTCGAGGATCAGGATCGGCGCGTCCTTGTAGAGGGCGCGCGCGATCGCGAGCCGCTGCCGCTGGCCGCCCGACAGCTGGTTGCCGTTGTGGCCGACCAGCGTGTCCAGGCCCTGCGGCATCTCGTCGACGAACTTCAGCAGGTTGGCCGCGCGCAGCGCCTCGCGCACGCGGGCGGTGTCGAGCTGGCGGGCCTCTCCCTGGCGGGCGTCGTTCGGGACGGTGTCGCCGAGCGCCACGTTGGCCGCCACGGTGTCGTTGAACAGCACCACGTCCTGGCTGACCAGCGCGAACTGGCGGCGCAGCGCGGCCACGTTCCACTCGCGCAGTGGCCGGTCGTCGAGCAGCAGCTCGCCGTCGCTCGGCTCCAGGAAGCGCGGCAGCAGGTTCACCAGCGTCGTCTTGCCGGCGCCCGACGGCCCGACCAGCGCCACCGTCTCGCCGACGTTCAGCCGCAGGTTCACGTCGTCCAGTGCCGGCGCCTGGTCGGTCTTGTAGCGCAGGCCGACGTGGCGCATCTCGACGCGGCCCTGGGCGCGCCCGGGGTCGAAGCCGCCGCTTTCCTCGACCGGCGCATCGGTGATCAGCGCGACGCCGCGTTCCAGCGCGGCCAGCCCGCGGGTGATCGGCCCGGCCACCTCGGACAGGTGCTTGATCGGCGCCAGCAGCATCAGCATGCAGGTGATGAACGCGGCGAAGCTGCCGGCCGTGCCGCCGTAGTGGGTGCTCTGCCAGAGGGCCGCGACGATCACCGCCGACAGGCCGCAGGCGGCGATCATCTGTGTCACCGGCGTCATCGTCGCGGCCGCCATCGTCGACTTGATCGCGAGCCGGCGCAGCGTGTCGCTGAGGGCGCGGAAGCGGCCGGCCTGGCCGGCCTCGGCACCGTGCAGGCGCACGATGCGCCAGGCCAGCACGTTCTCCTCGACCACGTAGGCGAGCTGGTCGGTGGCCTGCTGGCCTTCGACCGTCAGCCGGTGCAGCCGCTTGCTGAGCTTGCGCATCACGAAGGCGACCGCCGGCACCAGCACGCCGACGAACAGCGTCAGCTGCCAGTTCATCCACAGCAGGTAGGCCAGCAGCGCGACCAGCGTGGCCGAGTCGCGCACCAGCGTCATCACCGAGCCGACCAGCAGGCCGGCGCCCGCCTGCACCTCGTAGGTGAGCGTGTTGGTCAGGCTGCTGGCGGTGTGGTGGCTGAACAGCGTCGGCTGCACCGTCATCAGCCGCTGGAACATCGCGGTGCGCAGGGCCTGGGTGCCGCGGTTGGCCGACCAGGCCAGGCCGTACTGCGCGATCAGCCCGGCGACGCCGCGGATGAAGAACAGCCCGATGATCGCGACCGGCACCATCCACAGCGGAATGCCATCGGCGGTGAAGCCCTTGTCGAGCAGCGGCTTCATCAGCGCCGGCATCACCGGTTCGGTCAGCGCGCCGATGATCGAGCCGACGATCATCAGGACGAAGCCCCGGCCGCTGTCGGCGAAATACGGCGCCAGGCGCTTCAGGCGGGCTTTCAGTGGCAAGGCAAGGGGCGGGGTGGGGGTGCTCATTCCGGGCGCATTATCGTTCGCCGGCACTGCCTACAATCCCGGCACCTCCACGCTGCATGCGCCTGTCGCCTTCCATGTCCGTTCCCAACCTGTCGGTCATCGTCATCACCCGCAACGAAGGCCACCAGATCGCGGACTGCCTGAAGAGCGTCGCGTTCGCCGACGAGTGGATCGTCGTCGACGCCGGCAGCACCGACGACACCCGCGAGCAGGCCGCGGCGCGCGGCGCCCGGGTGACCCGCACCGACGACTGGCCGGGTTTCGGCCGGCAGAAGAACCGGGCGCTGGAGCTGGCGCAAGGGCGCTGGGTGCTGAGCCTGGATGCCGACGAGCGGGTCAGCGAAGCGCTGGCGGCGGCGATCCGGGCCGCCGTGACGCCCGGTGCGGACCCCGCCGAAGGCCCCGCCGGCTACCAGTTGTCACGCCTGTCGCGTTTTTGCGGACAGTGGATGCGCCATGGCGACTGGTACCCTGACCGGGTCACGCGGCTGTTCCTGCGCGGGCGCGCCCGCTTCACCGACGACCTGGTGCACGAGCGGCTGGACGTGCAGGGGCCGGTCGGGCGCCTGCCGGGCGACCTGCTGCACGAGACCATGCCGACGCTGCACGACGCGCTGGACAAGATGAACCGCTACAGCAGCGGCCGCGCCCTCGACAAGGTGCGCGCCGGCGGCCGCGGCGGGCTGGGTACGGCGCTTGCCCATGGCGCCTGGGCGTTCCTGCGGGCCTACCTGCTGCGCCGCGGCTTCCTCGACGGGCGGCTCGGTTTCGTGCTGGCGGTCTACAACGCCGAAGGCACCTATTACCGATACCTGAAAATGGCGTTCGCCGACGCTGCCGGAACCAAGACCACAATTTGAGATCAGGACACTGGATGCTGAATCGACGTCACTTCTCCGTTGCCTCCGGACTCGCCCTGGGCGGGGCGGCCCTTTCCACGACCGTCACCCCGGCGTTTGCGCAGTTCCGCGTC
>NZ_JBFUGN010000326.1:0-5955 GCF_056402895.1 Rhizobacter sp. P3_B12
GCCTGGTCTACGGCAAGCCGGCGGCCGGCGCCGGCAAGGGCATCTCGGTCGGCGTGGTCGACACCGGCATCGGACCGCACGATCACCTGAAGCTGGCCGGCGGCCGCAACACCACCGCGAAGGAAGCGACGCGCCTGCTGCGCGATGCCGACGGCCATGGCAGCCACGTGGCCGGCGTGATCGCGGCGACGGCCGGCGGCTGGCGGCGCGGCGAGGCGGGGGCTGTGTCGCTGCATGCGTACCGCGTGTTCGAGGCGGGCGATCCGTTCGCGTCGACCTTCGCGATCCAGGCGGCCATCAAGCAGGCCGCCGTCGACGGCTGCGACCTGGTCAACCTGAGCCTCGGGGACAGCCTGGCGGACGAGGCGGTGCGCGACGCGGTCGAGTTCGCGTGGGCGCGCGGCTGCGTCTGCCTGGCAGCGGCCGGCAACGACGGCGCCGACGAAGTGGACTACCCGGCCCGCTACCCGAAGGTGATCGCGGTCTCGGCCATCGGTTTGGAGAACGCGTGGCCGGCCGGTGCCTACCTGGAGTGGACGCTGGGCGAGCCGCGCGGCAAGCCGATCGGCAAGCACGTGCCGTTCTTCGCGCAGTTCTCCAACCGCGGCCGCAAGCTCACGCTCACCGCGCCGGGCGTGGCCATCGTGTCGACGCTGTTCGGCAACCGCTGGGGCGTGATGTCGGGCACCTCGATGGCCACGCCGGTCGCCACCGGCGTGCTGGCGCGCCGCCTGGCGGGCAGCGCGGTGCTGGCGATGCCGCGCGACGCCCGGCGTTCGGCCGCCATCGTGGGATTGGCCACGGCGCATGCCCAGGACCTCGGATTCCCCGCCCGTATGCAAGGCAAGGGCTTGGCGCGATAATCGAGGCCATGGCGCGCTTCGTCTTCTTCAACTCCAGCGACGTGGACGCCAAGGCGCTCACGGCGGCGAAGAAGTCGGTGCGTGCCTTGGGCGGCATCGTCGTCGGCGGTGCGGCCGGCTCGATGCTCGTCGAGGCGCCTCCCACCAAGGCGGCGCAGGTGGCCAAGGCCCTGCCGGGCTGGCACTACGCGCAAGACCGCAAGACAGCCCGCGTTCCCGAGCACACGCCCCTGCAGCGTGCCAAGCGGGCCGCCGCCAAGGGCTGACGCTCTCCTCTCCCGGTTTTCCGTTTCACCGCACCCGAAGGTACGGTCCCACCTTCGTCGTCAACAAGTCCACGAGTTCCGGGTCCATGAAGGCGTACTCGTCGGGAATGCCCAGCACGATCACGCGCTTCCCGCTCAGCCACGGCTTGAACTTGCGGGACAGCTTGTTGCGGTGCGACCGCTCCATCACGAAGATCACCTGCGCCCACTGCACCGTCTCGCTGTCCAGCGGCGTGAGTGCCGAGCTGTCGAGCCCGGCCGAAGTGCATTCGACATCAGGCCACGATGCGAACACCTGCTCGGCCGTCGGGCTGCGCAGGCGGTTCTGGCTGCAGAGGAAGAGCACGCGCCGCATTGAGCCGCACTCAGGGCACTCGGTTCAACCCGATGCGCTTGCCAATGTCACCGGCCAGTTGCCTGAAATCAGCATAGGCGCCGGAAACTGCCGTTGCATGCGCCCCGATCGCACCATCTGCCGCCTTGAGGAAGAAGATCGGCTTGCGCGCCTCCTGGCCCAGCGGCATCAGGCTGTTGTAGTTCTTGAGCATCGCCAGACAGAAGGGATCGTGCTCGATCGTCGGTGTGGACGATGAAACCTCATCCAGAACGCTGCGACGGAATTCCGTCGGAATCTGATCCAGCCACCGGGTGTAAGCCTGGACGGGACGGGTCAGCCGCACACCGTGGCGCATCGCCACATATCCCATCGGCGTCATGTCCCCGATGGGAAGCTCGAACTCCGGTTGCGCCCAGGCCTGCTTGCGATGCTCCCAGCCCTTCCGCCAGTCGCGCAGTGTCGGCCCGAGGTTACGCAGGCCCTGCAGGGAAAACAGGTCCGCGCCCAGCGGCACGATCACATGGTTGCTGCCCAGAAGCGCGGCACGGTTGATGGCACCGAGGTTCGGGCCAACATCGAAGACGATCAGGTCAGCACCAAAGCGCTGCGCTGCTTCCTGCGCAGAACGCCAGAAGGCGGTCAGTATCCGGAATGGTCGCGCCTTCTTTTTGTCGTCCAGCGCCTGGGTCCACTCCGAAGAGAGCTCATCTTCAAAACTCGACAAGCCCAGATCACCGGGAATCAACGCAAGACGCTGGTCGACGGTCTGGAAGGCGACCGGYGCAAAATCACCGACGTCCAGCAGTGGCTCGACACTGCGAAAGATCGTTGACGCTCCCGCACCTTCATCCCACAACAAGGCGAGCCGCTCTTCATCGAGAAACGCAGCGGTGAGGTTCGCTTGTGGGTCGAGATCCACCGCCAGGACGCGCAGCCCCCTTTCAGCGAACATCCATGAGAGGTGATAGACCAGCGACGTCTTGCCGACTCCACCCTTGTTGTTGAAGAAGGAGAGGACCGGAATACTCATGCTGCTCTCCTGATCGACACCATGACCAGCGAGTCACGCACTTCGAACTCCGGTGCGGGATTCCCGTTGTCTGCCAGCAGACGCCGTGCCGTCGCAATGCCCACGCCGAAGCGCTGCACATATCCCAGGACCTTCATCGATTCGGCCAGGTTCGGATTGCGGTAGTCGGTGACACCCGGCATGCCGAAGTTCTCTCGCGTCACCATGCCGAAGGGGCCGCCGGGGTTGATGATCTCGATCCGGTCCTTGAACCACGTCAAGCGAACTGGCGCGTTGGTCGCTTCATAGGCGCGGTGCATCACGGCATTCCGAACCAGTTGCTGCAGCGCCGCGAGCGGGTAGTCAGCTGAACGCTTCTCGATGGATGCCGACTGGAAATCGACCGCTGTCGAGATGTTGGCCTTGAGCTTCTCATCGACGCGGGAGAGCACCTCGCCGAGGCGACCGTCGATCTCCGCCGCATCGATGATCGGCGCATCCAACTCGGTACCGTCCAGCCGCAGGAACTGCACGTACGCGCAGGGGATGAGATCTCGGGGACGGTTGCCGAGGACCAGGCTTCCGAGCACCGTCGGCACCGGGTGGTCGATCGATTCGACCATGCGGCAGGCGCTCAATCGCTCTTCGAAGCTGCGGTTGTTCGCCTCCAGGGCGTCGGCGGAGAAAGCGCCCGGCAGATACTCCGCCTCGAAAGTCGGCCGATGCAGGTCGGCAAGCTTGGCGAACGACACCGGCTGCAGATCGAACGGCAGATCGCGGTGGCGCCGGCGTTCGTTCAGAAGCCGCTCGTCCTGTCGGCTTGCGATGTCACGGCGCGGGCCTGTGCGGAGGTAGGTGCGGCCCTTGTAGCGCACCGGTGGTGCGTCGGCAGGCAACACCATCAGCACGGCGACATCCGCCCCGCGCAGCGTTCGCTTCTCGACGCTCATCGTCGGTAGCGGGAGGATATTTCCGTCACTGTGGATGTCGGCCAGCGCCTTCAGCAGGTCGTCCGTGATGTCGAGATTCGACACCTGGCCGTCATCCTTGACCCCGATGAAGATGACGCCAGCCCCCTTGTGCCCCGGCAGGTCGTTGGCAAACGCACACACGGCCTGCCGCACCTTCTCGGGGGAGTCGCCCTTGAAGCTCTCCTTGCGCTCGGCTCGATCCGACTCCAGGTCGTCAAGCAGGGCCTCCAGTTCAGCGTCGGACAGTCTCATGGCGCCATTCTCGGTCACCCCCGGCGAAATCAGAACTGCAGGAACGTCACCCCCAACCCAAAGCTCGTCTGCCGGAAGTTGTAGTCCGTCAGCGTCTCGCCGTAGCCGCGGAAGGCCTGCAGGTACCAGCGCAGGCCGTTCGGCTGGTCGCGCAGCACCGGGTAGGTCCACTCGAGCTGCAGCGCGCCGTACTTCACCCCCTGCAGCGTGTTGCGGTACAGCAGCGAGGCGGTCGACACGCCGCTCGCCCAGTTCAGCTGCGTCTCGCTGCGGCCGCGGTAGTCGATCWGGTCGGGGTTGTTGTCGGTCTCCAGCTTCTCGTTGAAGCGCTGCACCAGGCGCGTGCTCAACGACCAGTTGTCGCGCTCGAAGCCGGCCCCGAGCGACGCGCGGTTCCAGCTGCGCGACAACGGGTCGGACTGGCCGTTCGACTGGTGCGCGATCCCCAGCTGCCCGTAGCGCCACTGCCAGCCGAACGGCAGCCCGCGCCAGGCCTCGGGAACCGGCACCACATAGATCGCCTCAGGTTCATAGTCGCTGTTGCGGAACGGCTTCGAATCCTTGCCGTTCCAGATCTGCCACAGCGCCTGCTGCGTGAAGGCGAGCCACAGGTCGCCGCCCTCGAAGCCCACATCCTGCAGCACCTTGGTGCGCAGCGACAGCTGGAACTTGGCCTCGGTGCGCTTGTAGTCCGGCAGCGGCACGGCCGCCTGCGTCGGCGATCGAGGCTCGCGGTTGATGCGGCTCGTCTGGTGCACCGGCAACACGTAGTTGGGCTTGTAGCCGACGAAGTTGAAGATGCCGCGCTTGTCCTCGGGCTCGAGCTCCCAGTAGCGCGAGACCAGGCTGCCGCTGCCGCCGCTCACCGGCCGGCTCGCCGGCGGCAGCAGCTGCGTCTTCGGGGCCAGCTTCGAATCGCTCTCGCCCTCGCGCCCGGTGGGGGCCGGCCCCTCGACCGCACGGCCGGCCAGCCGGTCGTAGCAGGCGAGGCGATCGGCCGGGGCACCGATCTCGGCACAGGCCGCGAGCCCCTCAGGCTGCGCGAAGGCAGGCTGCAGCGAGGCGATGAAGAGGAAGCAGGCGCATGCGGCAAGGGTCGAAGATTGCATGCGGCCGCATGGTAGGGCCATGTGGTGAATCCCCGAGCAGCGGGCGCCGGATGGGCGTCCCGCCGCTCGGGTATCCAAAGGCCCTTGCGGGCCTTACGGCAAGGTCTTCAGGTGCGCGCCGACCGGCGCCGAGAAGTTGTACCCATCGAAGCGGTCCCAGTTGATCGACCAGGTCATCACGCCGCGGAAGGTCGGGTAGGCCTGGTTCGGGCGCAGCGAGCCGCAGCCGGTCAGCTTCACCATGCAGTCCACCGCGTTGTTCACGGTCGCCGCGGTGACGAAGCCGGAGTTCGCCGAGCGCGGGCCCGACGGCACGCCGAACGCGACCTGGTCCGGCCGCAGCCCGGCGAAGGTGCCCGCCGAGCCGTTCGACAGGCCGAAGCCCTCGATCAGCATCTTGCTGCCCGCCACCAGCATGTCGACCGAGCCTTCCGGGTACGGGTTGGCCTGGTACGGCGAGTACAGCCCGCCGTTGTTGTAGTACTGCACGTGGATGATCGACAGGTCGTCGCGCAGCCCGTTGATGATCGGCAGGTAGGCGCCCCAGATGCTGCCGTACGAGATGAAGCCGCCTTGCACGTACGGCCACTCCGGCGCCATCGACAGGTAGAACTTCGAGCCGACCTTGGCCTTCAGCGCCTTCACCGAGCTGACCAGGTACTGCTGGATCGGCGCGCCTTGCGCCACGCCGTTCTCCAGGTCGAGGTCGATGCCGTCGAAGCCGTACTTCTGGATGATCGCGTACAGGCTGTTGGTGAAGTTCGTGGCCTCGGCCTGCGAGCCGACGCTGACCGAGCCGTYCTGGCCGCCCAGCGACAGCACCACCTTCTTGCCCCGGGCCTTCAGTGCCCGCACGTCGGCGATGAACTGCGCATCGCTGCCGGCATTGGAGTCGACCGTGAAGCTGACGTTGCCGCCACCGGCGTTGTCGGCGAACGCGACGACGATCACGTCCCACGCGTCCGGGATCTGGCTCAGCGGGTAGGTGTTGCCGGCCGGGTTGGTGAAGTTGTGCCAGTAGCCGACCAGCGCGTGCTTGGCGATGTCGCTCGACGGTGCGGGTGCCGGGGCCGGGGCGGGCGCCGGAGCGGGTGCAGGGGCCGGCGCGGGAGCAGGGGCCGGCGCAGGGGCGGGAGCCGGTGCCGGAG
>NZ_JBFUGN010000327.1:0-5954 GCF_056402895.1 Rhizobacter sp. P3_B12
TGCAGGCGCGGCGCGGCAGCCACATCGTCATCACGACGATCATGTTCAATTTCCTCGCGTCGACGCTGATGGTGTGGCTGCTGGTCAACGTCGTGAAGGTGGCGGGCAACCAGGCGGTGGAGTCGCGGCTGTTCGCGCCGGGCGCGGTGCTGCCGAGCGCGCAGGCCATGTTCAGTGCCATGGGCATCGAGTGGCCCGACACGCCGCTGAACCTCGCGTTCGGGCTCGCGCTGCTGGCCTGCGTGGGCCTGTGGGCGCTGCTGTGGCACACGCGGCTCGGCTATGCGCTGCGTGCGGTGGGCCTGGCGAGCGATGCGGCGCGCTATGCCGGCATCGACCCGCGGCGGCTCACGGTGATCGCGATGTGCCTGTCGGGCGCGCTCGCGGCGCTGGTCGGCGTCAACGAGATCGCCGGCGTGCACCACAAGCTGCTGCTGGATTTCGTCGCCGGCGCCGGCTTCACCGGCATCGCGGTCGCGTTGATGGGGCGCAACCATCCGGTGGGCATCGTGCTGTCGGCGTTGCTGTTCGGCGCGCTGGCGCAGGGCGGCTCGGAGCTGGTGTTCGAGATGCCGGCCTTCACGCGCGACATGTCGGTGGCGGTGCAGGGCTTCGTCGTGCTGTTCTGCGGCGCGTTGTCGCTGATGCTGCGGCCGCCGGTGGCGTGGGTGTATGGGCGGCTGGCGAGGAGCGCGGCATGACCGATGACTGGCTGATCGTCGCATCGGTTCTGGGCGCGACGCTGCGCATCGCCGTGCCGCTGGTGCTCTGCGCGCTGGCCGGTGTGTTCAGCGAGCGCGCCGGCGTGATCGACATCGGTCTCGAGGGCAAGATGCTCGCGGCCGCGTTCGCCGCCGCCTGCCTGGGCGCGATCGGCTGGCCGGCGTGGCCGGCGATGGCGGGCGCGATCGCGGTGTCGACGCTGCTCGCGCTGGTGCACGCCTGGGCCTGCGTCACGCACCGCGGCGACCAGATCGTCTCCAGCGTGGCATTGAACGTGATCGCCGCCGGCCTCACCGTGGTGCTCGGCCTGGTGTGGTTCCACCAGGGCGGGCGCACGCCGAACATCGGCGATGCCAGCCGCTTCATGGCGCTGTTCCCCGGCGCCGCGAACGCGGTGCAGGGCTGGCCCGTCGTCGGCCCGCTGCTGGCCGAGGGCGTGCTGCGCCACAACCTGCTGGTGTGGGTCACCGTGGCGCTGGTGCCGGCCTCGTGGTGGCTGCTGTACCGCACGCGCTTCGGGCTGCGGCTGCGCGCGGTCGGCGAGAACCCGGCGATGGTCGATGCGGCCGGCATCTCGGTCGGCGCGCTGCGCTACGGCGCGGTGCTGCTGGCCGGCGCGCTGTGCGGTGCGGCGGGCGGCTACCTGGCGCTGGCGCAGAACGCGTCGTTCACGCCCGGCATGACGGCCGGCCGCGGCTTCATGGCGCTGGCCGCGATGGTGTTCGGCAAATGGCACCCGCTGCGCGCGGCCGTCGCCTGCCTGCTGTTCGGTTTTCTCGATGCGGTCGCGATCCGGCTGCAGGGGGTCGAGCTGCCTGGCCTCGGCAGCGTGCCGGTCGAGCTGATCCAGGCGCTGCCCTACCTGCTGACGGTGGTGCTGCTGGCCGGCTTCTTCGGCCGGGCCGAGGCGCCGCGCGCGCTCGGCCGGGCCTATGTGAAGGAGCGCTGAAGCGCCGCGCAGGTGATGCCGCAGTTCGTCGCGCCGCAACTGCGTGCTGCCGCCGCTGCACAATGACCGCCATGAACACCCCGACGCCGATCCTCATCGATTGCGACCCCGGCATCGACGATGCCCTCGCGCTGCTGCTGGCGGCCGGCGCGCCGGAACTGGACCTGACCGGCGTCACCACCGTGGCGGGCAACCGCACGGTCGAGATGACCGCCGACAACGCCTGCCGCGTGCTCGATTTGGCGGGCCGGCACGACGTGCCCGTGCACGCCGGCTGCAGCCACGCGCTGACGATGCCGCGGGCCCGCACCAACACCGTCCACGGCGAGGACGGCCTGGGCGGCGTCGAGCTGCCGCGCAGCCGCTCCGCCACCACGCAGCACGCGGTCGACGTGATCGAGCAGGCGCTGCTGCGCGAGCCGGCCGGCAGCCTGACGCTGGTGGCGATCGGGCCGCTCACGAACCTGGCGCTGGCCGAGATCAAGCGCCCCGGCCTGCTGCAGCGCGCGAAGCGCGTGCTCGTGATGGGTGGTGCCGCGTTCYGCGACGGCAACATCACGCCGGCCGCCGAGTTCAACTTCCACGCCGATGCGCTGGCCGCGCAGACCGTGCTCGGCAGTGGCGCGCCGGTGCTGCTGTTCGGGCTCGACGTGACGCGCCAGGCGGCGATGCCGGCCGACTGGGTCGAGTCGCTGGGCGCGCTCGGCAACCGCTGCGGCCCGGTCGCGCGCGACCTGATCCGCGGTTTCCGCCGCGACAGGCCGCTGCTGCACGACACCTGCCCGGTGGCCTGGCTGATCGCGCCGGAGCTGTTCGCTTCCGAGCGCTGCCGGGTCGAGGTCGACTGGCGGCCCGGCCTCACCGAAGGCCACCTGTCGGCGAAGCGCATCGCGCTGGCCCGTGACGATTTCGGCACGCCGGTCGACGTGTTCACGTCGGTCGATGCCGGCGCGCTGCGCGAACTGCTCAGGCAGCGCCTGGCTCGCCTGCCCTGAGGGCGTCCGGCGGGCCGGCCAGGATGCGGGCGATCAGCGCGCCCAGCTCCTCGAAGGTGTTCTCCTTCTCGAGCAGCCCGCGCACGCCCACCGCGCGGGCCTCGGCCCGCAGCTCGTCGGTGATGTAGCCCGAGCTGAGCACCACCGGCAGGTCGGGCCGGATGCGCGCCAGCTCGCGCGCCAGCTCGATGCCCGAGTTGCCGGGCATGTTGTAGTCGGTCACCAGCAGGTCGACCTCGCGCGGGTGCTCGCGCACCTGGGCGATGGCCTGCGCCGCCTCGGTGAACGTGCGCACGCGGTAGCCCGCGCGCGCCAGCAGGCGCTCGACCATGATGACCATCGTCTCGTCGTCGTCGACGTAGAACACGCGCTCGCCATGGCCTGCCGAGGTTTGCTGGACGCGCGGCGCGCGCGCCGCGGCCCCGGCCGTGTCGGCCACCGGCAGGTACAGGTGCAGCGTGGTGCCGACCCCCGGCTCGCTGTCGACCGCGATGGCGCCGTGGTGCGCGACGACGATGCCGTGCRCCACCGASAGCCCGAGGCCSGTGCCCTGSCCGACCSGCTTGGTGGTGAAGAACGGCTCGAAGATGCGCTCGCGGGTCGCGTTGTCCATGCCGGCGCCGTCGTCGCTGACCCACAGGTGCGCATGGCGGCCCGGGCGCAGGCCGCCGAGGCGCTGGCAGGTCGCCGGGTCCAGCTCCACGCCGTCGAGCCCGATGCAGATGCGGCCGACACCGCCGCGCAGCGCATGCCAGGCGTTCGTGCAGAGGTTCATCAGCACCTGCTGCACCTGCGTGGCATCGGCCTGCACCTGCGGCACGTCGTCGGCGATGCGCGTCTGCAGCTCGACGCCGGCCGGCAGCGTGGCGCGCAGCAGCTGGTGCGTCTCGTCGACCACCGGCCGCAGCGACTGCGTCTGCAGCTCCTGCGGCTCGCGACGGCTGAAGGTGAGGATCTGCCGCACCAGCATGCGGGCGCGCAGGCTGGCCTTGTGCACCTCGCGCAGCAGCGCACCGGCCGGGTGGTCGGCACCGACGGCCTCCAGCGCCAGCGCCGAGTTGCCGAGGATCGCGCCGACGATGTTGTTGAAGTCGTGCGCGATGCCGCCGGCCAGCGTGCCGATCGACTCCATCTTCTGCGAATGGCGCAGCTGGGCCTCGTAGCGGATCAACTCCGACTCGGCCTCCTTGCGCTCGTGGATGTCGGTGATCGCGACGCGGATGCTCGGCGTGTCCGCTCCCAGGCCGCCCACGCGCATGCAGTCGAGCTGCACGTGCAGCGCGTCGGCATCGGGGCGCTGCAGCGCCAGCTCCAGGCGCTGGCGAGTGCCCTCCTGCAGCACGCGCTCGAAATGCGCCGCCCAGCGCTCGCGCTCCACCGGGTTGACGAAGTCGGCGAACTGCAGGCCGGCCGAGGCATCGCGGCGCAGGCCCAGCATGTCGGCACCGTTCAGGTTCAGCTGCTCGATGCGGCCATCGGCGCCGAGCGTCAGGTAGCCCACCGGCGCCAGCTCGTAGAGATCCATGTAGCGGTCGCGGCTGAGCTCCAGGTCGCGCTGCGCCTGGCGGTGCTCGGCGCGGATCACCGCCTGCGCCAGCTCGCGCTTGAGCACCGGGGCGAGCCGCGCGAGGTTCTGCTTCATCACGTAGTCGCTCGCACCGGCCTTCATCGCCTCGACCGCGATCTCCTCGCCGATGGTCCCCGAGACGAAGATGAACGGGATGTCGAGGTCGCGCGAGCGGAAGGCCTGCAGCGCCTCGATGCCGCTGAACTGCGGCATGCGGAAGTCCGACAGCACGGCGTCCCAGCGCTGCTGGTCGAAGGCCTCCTGCAACGCGGCCAGGCTCTGCACGCGCCTGCAGGTGGGGGCGAAGCCGCCGCGGCTCAGCACGCGGGCAACCAGCCGGGCGTCGTCCTCGGAATCCTCCACCACCAGGATGTTGACCGGCATGCTCATCGTGCGGGGGCCTCGAAACTTCGGCTCAGGCGTGCGAACGGTCCGGCGGCAACTGGTTGATCATCAGCCAGTAGAAGCCGAGCACCTTCGCCGCCTCGATGAACTCGACGAAATCGACCGGCTTGCGCACATAGCTGTTGGCGCCGAGCGAGTAGCCCGACACCAGGTCCTGCTCCTCCTTCGACGAGGTCAGGATCACCACCGGCAGCAGGCGCGTGCGCTCCTCGGCGCGGATCGCCTTCAGCACGCCCAGGCCGTCGAGCCGCGGCAGCTTCAGGTCGAGGATCACCAGCGCGGGCAGCGGTTGCGACGCGCGGTGCTCGTGCGCGTTGCGCGCGAACAGGTAGTCGAGCGCCTGGACGCCGTCGCGCGCGACGTCGATCGGGTTCATCAGGTGGCTGCGCTTGAAGGCGCGCAGCGTCAGCGCGACGTCGTCGTCGTTGTCCTCGACCAGCAGGATGGCCTTCTGTTCACTCATCGCGGGGCTCCAGGGAGGTGGAAGTAGAAGGTGGCGCCCTGGCCGGGCCGGGCCTCGGCCCAGATGCTGCCGTCATGGCGCCGCAGGATGCGGTGGACGATCGCCAGGCCGATGCCGGTGCCCGGGAACTCGGTCTCATGGTGCAGGCGCTGGAAGGCACCGAACAGGCGGTCGGCGTAGGTCATGTCGAAGCCTACGCCGTTGTCGCCGACAAAGCACACCGGGCGGCCGTCCTTCACGGTGCTGCCGACGCGGATCACCGCATCGGCGGTCTTCGACGTGAACTTCCACGCGTTCTCCAGCAGGTTCTGCATCGCGATCTGCATCAGCGACTTGTCGGCATGCACCGTCAGGCCCTCGTCGATCTCCCAGCGCATGGCGCGCTCCGCGTGCATCTTCTGCATCGAACTCGCGATGTCGCGGGCCATCGCGCCGAGGTCGACGTTGCGCAGCACCAGTTCGGTGCGCGTGACCCGCGACAGCCCGAGCAGCTCGTCGATCAGCCGGCCCATGCGCTGGCTCGCGGCACGGATGCGAGAGAGGTGTTCGCGGCCTTCGTCGTCGAGGCGGTCGCCGTAGTCCTCGAGCAGCGCGAGCGAGAAGCCGTCCATGCTGCGCAGCGGCGCCCGCAGGTCGTGCGACACCGAGTAGCTGAACGACTCGATCTCGTGGTTGAGCGCCGCCAGCTCCTGGTTGCTGCGCTCGATCTGCACGAACGAGTTGCGCAGCGTGGTGGTCATCGCATCGAAGTTGCGCGACATCTCGCCGATCTCGTCGTGGCCGCCGATGTCGAGCCGGAACGCCCAGTTGCCGGACGCGACCTCGCGCGTGGCCTGCTGCAGGCGCTGGATC
>NZ_JBFUGN010000328.1:0-5945 GCF_056402895.1 Rhizobacter sp. P3_B12
CTGCTGGCGCGCGAGGGCCTGGCGCTGTTCTGCTCGCCGCGCGCCGCCCGCATGCGGCTGTGCGCCGGGCCGCTGTGCGGCTGGCTGTTCCTCGACGACAGCCGCGGCGCGCCGCGCCGCTGGTGCTCGATGGGCGATTGCGGCAACCGCGCCAAGGTGCAGCGCCACCACGCGCGCCGCTCGGCCGCCACCGGTGACGACACCTGAACCTGCAACAGCGGTTCCCCTCGCGCGTCGCAGCGTGTACCCTTGCCGCTGCTCTCATCTCCCACGTTGTCGTCCCATGCGCCTGATCCGGTCCCTGCCCTTGCTGATCCTGCTGTCCACGGCCCGCGTCGTGCTCGCCRCCCCGGCCCCGGCCGCCTCCACCCCCGCGTCGACCGATCCGAAGCCTGCCGAACGCTGCGAGACCGCCGTCGCCGACACCATCCGCGAGATGCGCGGCAAGGAAGCACGCGACATCGAGTTCCTCGCCGCACAGCGCTCGCTGCTGCCGGCCACCGGCGACGAGACCACGGTCAAGGGCGCCGGCCGCTACAAGACCACGGCCACCGGCGTGCACGGCTTCACCTACCGCTGCGCCTACAACGCCGAATCGAACGAGACCTCGGGCGTCGTGTTCCGCGAGACCGGCAGCACCCGTCCGCTCGTCGAGAAGGCCTGGGAGCCCGACCTCAGCAAGGTCTCGCCCGACGCCTGCGAGACCGCGATCGCCGCGACGCTGAAGGACAAGTACCCGCGCGTCGGCCGCATCGCCTTCGATGCCGAGACGCGCCGCCTGCAGCCCGCGCCGGACGATGGCACCTGGCTCGATGGCCAGGGCGCCGTCGAACGCGCGCCCGGCATGAACTCGATCCCGTTCACCTACCGCTGCGCGTTCCAGGCGCGCACCGGGCGGCTGGTCAGCGCGCAAGCCACGCCCTGACGGCAGCCTGGACGCACTGTCCGGAGGACGCGTGGTGGATCGACCCTCGAACGATGCGGTACCGGGCGGCGAGGTGACGCAACTGCTGCGGCGCTGGACCGACGGGGATGCGCACGCGCTGCACCACGTGCTGCCGCTGGTGTACGACGAGTTGCGCCGCCTGGCCGGCCGCCACCTGCGCCACGAGCGCGCCCACCACACGCTGCAGAACACCGGCCTGGTGCACGAGGCCTACCTGCGCCTGACAGACGACCGCCCGGTGCAATGGGCCTCGCGTTCCCAGTTCTTCGCGCTGGCGTCGAAAGTGATGCGTCACATCCTGGTCGACCATGCGCGTGCGCGCGGCGCCGGCAAGCGCGGCGCAGGCCAGGTGCACGTGCCGCTGGACGATCTGTCGGAAGCCGCCATCGCGCAACTCGCGCCGCGCGACACGCCGGCGCTCGACGTGCTCGCGCTCGACCAGGCGCTCACGCGGCTGCAGCAGCTCGATGCGCAGCAGAGCCGCGTCGTCGAGCTGCGTTTCTTCGGCGGGCTCAGCGTCGACGAGACCGCGGCCACGCTCGAGATCTCGCCCGCCACCGTGAAGCGCGAATGGGCCAGCGCGCGCGCCTGGCTGCTGCGCGAGCTGGCGATCCGCTGAGCCGTGCCGAAGCGGCACGCCGATACGCTTCGACACACATTGCATGAGCCGCTTCGCGCCGGGCTTGCGCCCTAGGGGAGACGAGAACTCCGGGAGCGTTGCGATGAATGCCGCAATTCAAGCCGACATCGACAGCAATTTCGGCCACCTGCAGGCCGCCGAGCACGGGCCGCCGGTGCTGCGTCCGCCGCCGCCGGTGCTGCTGCACACCGAGCCGCCGCGCATCGAGCCGCACCCGCGCGGCAGCGTGCGGCGGCCGTCGCTGCTGACGGCGCTGCTGGCCGCCGAGAGCCCGTGCGAGCGCCACCGCACGGTGCGCGCGCTGCTGCAGGCGCTCGGCTTCGAATGGCTCGCCTGCGGCACGCTGGTGCGCGACGAAGCCGGCTGGCGCCCGGCCGCGTTCTGCACCAGCCTGATCGATGCCGACTGGCTGCAGCGCTACTTCGCGCAGCAGCACCACGAGGTCGACCCGCGCTGGCGCGAGGCGCTGCAGTCGTCGCTGCCATCCATCTGGTCGCTGGACCAGTGGAGCGATGCCGGCACCGGCACCCGGTTCGCCCGCTTCGTCGCCGACCTGCGCGCCACCGGCATGCAGAGTGGCGCACTGATCGCGCTGCCGGGCCGCCGTGCCGACGAGCGCTGGCTGCTGAGCCTGCTGTCGCGCACGCCGGGCAGCACCTGGATCGGCGACGCGGTGCTCGGCCAGCTGCTGAACCTCAGCCTGTGCCTGCACGAGTTCTACCTGCAGCACACGCGCTGGCCGCCTTCGGGTCCGGCCGAGCCGGGCGACGAGGTGCTGAACCCGGTGCAGCGCGACATCCTGCTGCAGCTCGCCCATGGCGCGAGCGACAAGCAGATCGCGCGCGAACTGCAGCTGTCCTCGCACGCGGTCGACTACCACATGCGCCAGCTGCGCCGCCGCTTCGCCGCGCGCAACCGCGTGCAGCTGACCCAGGCCGCGCAGCGCCTCGCGCGCCGCTGAAGGGATTGCGATGAGCGTGACGATGGATGCCGAGCGCTGGCAACGCCTGAAGACGCTGGTGGCCGATGCGCTGGCGCTGCCCCTCGCGCAGCGCGCCGGCTTCGCGCAGCGCAGCTGCGTGGGCGAGCCGGCCCTGCAGGCCGAGCTCGAATCGCTGCTCGCCGCCGCCGAGCCGGACAACACGCCGCTCGACCAGCAGCCCGCCGCGCAACTGCTGCAGGCGCTCGACGCGCATGCGTCGCGCCACTGGATCGGCCGCCGCCTCGGGCCGTGGCGCGTGGTCGGTCTGATCGCGCGCGGCGGCATGGGCGAGGTCTGGCGCGCCGAGCGCGACGACGGCCAGTTCGAGCAGCGGGTCGCGATCAAGCTGATCCGCGAAGGCGGCGACCAGCAGCTGCTGCTGGCGCGCTTCGACGCCGAGCGCCGCATCCTCGCGTCGCTCGACCACCCCAACCTCGCGAAGCTGCTCGACGCCGGCCTCACGCCCGAGGGCGAGCCGTACTTCGTGATGGAGCTGGTCGACGGCATCGCGCTCGACTTCCACTGCGAACAGCAGGCGCTCGCGCTGCCGCAGCGGCTGCAGCTGTTCCGCAGCGTCTGCCTGGTGGTCGACTATGCGCACCGGCAGGGCGTGATCCACCGCGACCTGAAGCCGGCCAACATCCTCGTCACGCCGCAGGGCGTCGTGAAGCTGGTCGACTTCGGCATCGCGAAGCGGCTGGGGCCGCCCGCGGAGGGCGGCGCGGCGAGCGAGCCCACGCTCACGCTGCAGCGCGTGCTGACGCCCGACTACGCGAGCCCCGAGCAGGTGCGCGGCGAGCCGCTGACGCCGGCCAGCGACATCTACGCGCTCGGCGTCGTGCTGTACCGGCTGCTGGCCCGCGCGAGCCCCTACGGCGAGGCCACCGACAGCTACGCGCTGACGCGCGCGATCTGCGAGACCGAGCCACCGCGCCCGAGCCATGCGGTGCCGCACGGCGGCCGGCTGCGCCGCCAGCTGCGCGGCGACCTCGACGCGATGGTGCTGATGGCGCTGCGCAAGGAGCCGGCGCACCGCTACGCGTCGGCCGAAGCGCTGGCCGACGACGTGTTCCGCCACCTCGAAGGCCTGCCGGTGCATGCGCGCCGCGGCGCCTGGAGCTACCGCGCCGGCCGCTTCGTGCTGCGCCACCGCGCGATGGTCGGCGCGGCGCTGGTCGCCAACCTCGCGCTGACGGCCGGCATCGGCATCGCCGCGTACGAAGCCTGGCAGGCCAACGTGCAGCGCGAGCGCGCCGAGCGCCACTTCGCGAGCGTGCGCAAGCTCACCAACACGCTGATCCTCGACGTCAACAACGCGATCCGCGACCTGCCCGGATCGACGCAGGCCCGCCAGCTGGTCGTGCAGACCGCGCTGAACTACCTGCAGCAGCTCAGCGCCGAGCTGCAGGGCGACGCCGCGCTGCAGCTGGAGCTGGCCGGCGGCTACCGGCAGATCGCCGAGCTGCAGGGCCGCAACGCCGAAGCCAGCCTGGGCGACCCGGTGGCCGCGCTCGCGAGCTACGAGCGCGGCATCGCACTGGCCGAGCCGCTGGGCACGCCGGCGCGGCGGCGCGATCCGAACTTCCGCGCCGCGCAGCGCGAGCTCGCGCTGCTGTACGGCAGCCGCGGCGCGCTGCTCACGTCGGTGGGCCGCAACGACGACGGCATGGGGTCGCTGCGCCAGGCCATCGCGATCACCGACGACCTGATCGCCGCCGAGCCCGACAACCCGCGGCTGCTGCGGCTGCGCGCCACGCTGTACACCGAGCTCGGCAGCACGCAGCAGCAGGCCGGCCAGCACGAGGCCTTCCTCGCGTCGACCGCGACCGCCACGCAGCAGCTCGAGGCGCTGCTCGTGCGCGAGCCCGCCGACGCGATCGCCGCCAACACGCTGGCCACCACCTACGGCTTGCGCGGCATGACGCTGCTCGGCCACGACCTGCAGCCGCAGAGCGCGCAGCTCGCGCTGGAGTCGTACGGCAAGGGCGCGGCGCTGCTGCAGCGCATGGCCGATGCCAAGCCGAACGACACCAAGCTGACGCGCACGCTCGCGATCCAGTACCACGGCATGGGCCGCGCGCTGGTGCGGCTGAAGCAGCCGGGCAAGGCGCTGGAGCTGCACCGCCGCGCGATCGCGATGCTCGATCGCCTGGCGCAGCAGGAGCCGAACAGCCCGCAGTTCAACGCCGACCGCGCCGGCGCGGCGGTGCGGCTCAGCGAGGCGCAGCTCGCCGCCGGCGACGCGGCCGCCAGCCGCGGCACGGCCGCCGCGGCGGTCGCCACCTTCGAGGCGTTGCCCGAGGGCATCCGGCGCGACATCGTCACCCACTACCTGCACGGCCTCGCGTACTACCAGCTCGGCCAGGCGCTGCGCGCGCAGGGCGACGCCACCGGGGCCTGCGCCCGCTTCCGGCAGAGCCTGCCGATGTTCGAGGACGTGCAGCGCCTGCTCGACCCGACCGACATCGGCCCGGGCGCGGCGCGCGCGGCGCTGCAGCGCTGCACCTGACATGGAGCGCGCCCCGACCGCCCTCACCGGCCAGCGTTTCGGCCCGTACCGGCTGGTCGCACCGCTCGGCCGCGGCGGCATGGGCGAGGTCTGGCGCGCGGCGCGCGACGACGGGCAGTTCGAGCAGCAGGTCGCGATCAAGCTGGCCACGCCGAGCTCGCCTGAAGCACTCGAGCGCTTCCGCCGCGAGCAGCGCATCGTCGCCGGCCTCGACCACCCGCAGCTCGCGAAGCTGCTCGATGCCGGCGTCACCGCGGCCGGCCAGCCCTATCTCGCGATGGCGCTGGCCGACGGCGAGCCGATCACGCGCCACTGCGAACGCACCGACCTCGACCTGCAGGCCCGGCTGCGGCTGATGCGCGAGGTCTGCGAGGTCGTGCACTACCTGCACCAGCAGGGCATCGTGCATGCCGACCTGAAGCCGGAGAACCTGCTGGTCTCGCCGTCCGGCGCGCTGCGGCTGGTCGACTTCGGCATCGCGCGCCACATCGGCGAGCCGGCCGCGGCGGCGATGACGCTGTCGTGCGCGAGCCCCGAGCAGGTGCGCGGGCTCGCGCTCACGCCGGCCAGCGACGTGTATGCGCTCGGGCTGCTGCTGTACCGGCTGCTGGCCGGCCGCAGCCCCTACCGCGAGCATGCGGCGCATGCGCTCGCGCGCGAGGTGTGCGAGACCGAGCCGCCGCCCACCGGCGCGCGCGCCGACCGCGATCTCGATGCGGTCGTGCGCAAGGCGCTGCAGAAGGAGCCGGCGCAGCGCTATGCGTGGGCGCAGGCGCTGTCGGACGAGCTGTTCCGCTGCCTCGAAGGGCTGCCGGTGCAGGCGCGCAGCGGCGGGCTGCACGGGCGCGTGCGCCGCTTCGTGCTGCGC
>NZ_JBFUGN010000329.1:0-5945 GCF_056402895.1 Rhizobacter sp. P3_B12
GCCGCCAGCAGCCCGCGCCGCGACCCGGCCGCCATCCTCGAAGGCCGCAGCCCGGCGACGGCAGCGGCCACGCCGGCCAGCCCGCCCGCCCCGGTGATCGCGTCCACCAAACCCGGCTCCGATGCGTTGAGCTACTTCGTCCAGGCAGGCGCTTTCGGGCGCGTCGAGGATGCCGAGCAGCAGCGGGCCAAGCTGGCGATGATGGGCCTGCAGGCCAAGATCACCGAGCGCGAGCAGTCCGGGCGCACGATGTTCCGGGTGCGCCTCGGCCCGTACGACAAGAAGGAAGACGCCGACCTGGCGAAGGAAAAACTGGATGGCGTGGGGGTGGAATCGGCGCTGGTCCGCGTGCAGAAGTAAGCCGGGATCGAAAGAGCAGCCCTGAACTTTTCCATCCGACACCGACTCCACCGCTCGTCGTTGATCCCTACCACTTTGGAACTGAACATGAACCGTCGCGATTTCTCGGCACAGCTGGTCGGAGCCAGCCTGGGCGGTGCCGGCCTGGGCACCATCGGCCTCACCGCCAGCACCGGCGCCCTCGCGCAAGGCGCCCCGGTCGAGGGCACCAACTACATCAAGTTCGCGCAGCCGGTGTCGCCTGCCACGCCGGGCAAGATCGAGGTGCTGGAATTCTTCTGGTACGGCTGCCCGCACTGCAACGCCTTCGAGCCGGCGCTCGACGCCTGGCAGAAGAAGCTGCCGGCCGACGTGGTGTTCCGCCGCGTGCCGGTCGCGTTCCGCGACGAGCCCTTCGTCGCGCACCAGAAGATCTTCTATGCACTCGAGACGCTGGGCAAGGTCGAGGCGATGCACCGCAAGGTCTTCTACGCGATCCACAACGAGCACGCCCGCCTGGACAAGCCCGACGAGATCGCCGCCTTCATGGCCAAGAACGGCATCGACAGCGCCAAGTTCCTGGAGGCCTACAACTCGTTCTCGACGCAGACCAAGACCAAGCAGGCCGCCAAGCTGGCCGAGGCCTACAAGCTCGACGGCGTGCCAGCCCTGGGCATCAATGGCCGCTACTTCACGTCGGGGTCGCTGGCCGGCACCAACGAGCGCATGCTGCAGGTCACCGACTTCCTCATTCAGAAGTCGCGCGCTGGCGCTTGAGACCCCCAGTCGGTGCAACGCCGACTTCATCTCGTAACCCCGACGGCATGAAACTGTGGCTAGAATGGCCTGCAAGTTTCATGCCGCAATGACCCCACTTACCTACACCTCCCTTTTCTCCCGGCGTCGGCTGGCGCTTGTCGCCGCCGGCTGCATGCTCGCCGCGGCGCTGCCGGCCCAGGCCGAACGGGCCGACCGGCTGAAGAAGATGGAAGTCGAATCCGACCAGCCGGGCAAGGTCGACCTGATCAACCAGCTGGTGGTGTTCAACGGCAACGTCGTCGTCAGCAAGGGGACGATGCTGATCAAGGCGGCGCGCATCGAGGTGCGCGAGGGACCGGACGGTTACCAGTCCGCCATCGCCGTCGGCACGCCGACCCAGCCGGCCAGCTTCCGGCAGAAGCGCGAGGGCGTGAATGAATTCGTCGAGGGCGAGGCCGAGCGCCTCGAGTACGACAGCAAGCTCGACACCATCCGCTTCGTCAACAAGGCCTCGGTGCGCCGGCTGCGCGGCACCGCGGTGGCCGACGAAGTGACCGGCGCGCTGATCACCTACGACGGCACGGCCGAGCTGTTCACCGTCGCCGGCGGCAGCGCCGCGGTGACCCCGAGCAACCCGACCGGCCGCGTGCGCTACGTGTTCACGCCGAAGGAAGGCACGCCGGCCGCCGCCGAAGCGGCGTCGCAGGCCGCCTCGGGAGCACGCCGTTGAGCGCCGTCCCCGCCAGCACCGCTGCCGCCGACACCAGCCGGCTCGAGGCCATCGGCCTGCAGAAGACCTATGGCGCGCGCAAGGTCGTCAAGGACGTGCGCCTGTCGGTGCGCAGCGGCGAGGTCGTCGGGCTGCTCGGCCCGAACGGCGCCGGCAAGACCACCAGCTTCTACATGATCGTCGGCCTGGTGCGCGCCGATGACGGCCAGATCCTGATCGACGGCCAGCGCGTCGAGCGCCTGCCGATCCACCAGCGCTCGCGCCTGGGCCTGAGCTACCTGCCGCAGGAGGCCTCGATCTTCCGCAAGCTGACCGTCGAGGAGAACATCCGCGCCGTGCTCGAGCTGCAGCGCGGCCCCGACGGCAAGGAGCTGCCGAAGGCCACCGTCGACAAGCTGCTCGGCGACCTGCTGAATGACCTGAGCATCGAGAAGCTGCGCGACAGCCCGGCCCCGGCGCTGTCGGGCGGCGAGCGCCGCCGCGTCGAGATCGCCCGGGCGCTGGCCACGCAGCCGCGCTTCATCCTGCTGGACGAGCCGTTCGCCGGCGTCGACCCGATCGCGGTGATCGAGATCCAGCGGATCATCGGGTTCCTGAAGAGCCGTGGCATCGGCGTGCTGATCACCGACCACAACGTGCGCGAGACGCTGGGCATCTGCGACCGCGCGTACATCATCAGCGAGGGGCGTGTGCTCACCGAGGGCACGCCGGCCGAGATCGTCGACAACGCCGATGTGCGAAAGGTCTACCTCGGCGAACACTTCCGCATGTGAGGGCTGACACATGAAGCCCTCCCTTCAGGTCCGCCTGTCGCAGCACCTGGCCTTGACGCCGCAGTTGCAGCAGTCCATCCGGCTGCTGCAGCTCTCCACGCTCGAACTCCACCAGGAAGTCGAGCAGATGCTGGAGCAGAACCCCTTCCTCGAGGCCGAGCTGGAAGAAGCGGCTCCGTCCGAGCCCCTGACCGAACGGCTGACCACGTCGGAGCGCAATGCCGAGCGCGAGGCCGACAGCAGCACCGCGAGCGAGTCGTCGGCCGAGACCGCGCCCGACGAGTCCGCCGGCGTCGACAGCGCCGAGTTCGGCGCGACCGAGCGCGAGGACTGGGAGAACGGCACCGAGCGCGACGATTTCGACGGCATCCGCGAGACGCCCAGCGCGGCCGGCAGCGGCAGCAACCCCGACGACGACTTCGACGGCCAGGACCGCAACCCGCAGGCCCCCAGCCTGCAGGATCACCTGCGCGAGCAACTGCTCGGCATGCGCGTCAGCGCCGAAGATGCGATCGCGATCACCGTGCTGATCGAGTCGCTCGACGACGACGGCTACCTGGCCGACCCGCTCGAGGAGATCGCCGCCGAACTGGCCGGCGACCCCGAGCAGCAGGAGGAGATCCTCGAGCGCCTGCAGTGCGCGCTGAAGTGGCTGCAGAACATGGAGCCGCTGGGCGTCGGCGCCCGCAACCTGGGCGAATGCCTGACGCTGCAGCTGCGCGCGCAGGAGCGCTGCGAGGCGCAGATGATCGCGATCATCATCTGCAAGCAGCACCTGGACCTGCTGGCCCGGCGCGACATGAAGAAGCTGATGGCCGCGACCGGCGCCGACGAGGAGCTGATCAAGGAAGCGCAGACGCTGATCGTCGCGCTGGAGCCGAAGCCCGGCCGCCCGTTCGCGCGGGCCGAGGCCAACATCATCGTGCCCGACGTGATCGTGCAGAAATCGGGCCGCAACTGGAAGGTCGTGCTGAACCCCGACGTGATGCCCAAGCTGCGCATCAACGACCTCTATGCGCAGGCGATCCGCCAGGGCCGCGGCTCCGGCGGCGCCGGTGGCAGCGCGCTGAGCTCGCGGCTGCAGGAGGCGCGCTGGTTCATGAAGAACATCCAGCAGCGCTTCGACACCATCCAGCGCGTCTCGCAGGCGATCGTCGAGCGGCAGAAGAGCTTCTTCACGCACGGCGAGATCGCGATGAAGCCGCTGGTGCTGCGCGAGATCGCCGACGAGCTCGGCCTGCACGAGTCGACCATCTCGCGCGTGACGACGGCCAAGTACATGGCCACGATGTTCGGCACCTTCGAGCTGAAGTACTTCTTCGGCTCGTCGCTGAACACCGAGGCCGGCGGCAATGCCTCGAGCACCGCGGTGCGGGCGCTGATCAAGCAGTTGGTGAGTGCCGAGGACGCGGCCAAGCCGCTGTCGGACAGCCAGCTCAGCCACATGCTGGAAGAGCAGGGCATCCAGGTCGCGCGCCGCACGGTGGCGAAGTACCGCGAAGCGCTGAAGATCGCCCCCGCGAACCTCCGCAAGTCTCTCTGAACTGAATCCCGATGTGCGCCCTCCCCCTGTTCCTGCCCTGTGCCGCGGGCGTTGAAGCGCTCCTCGAAGAAGAGGTGCTGCGCATCCTGCCGACCGCGCAGGTGCACGCCGGCCGCGGCGGCGTCGCGCTCGACGGCGACCCGCAGGACGTGATGACGCTGAACCTCGAATGCCGGCTCGCGCAGCGCGTGCTGGCCGAGGTGGCCGAGGGGCCGTACCGCGACGAGCACGACCTGTACGAGCTCGCGCGCAGCGTCGACTGGCAGCAGTGGATCACGCCCGAGCACACGCTGCGCGTCGACACCACCGCGCACCGCAGCCCGCTGCGCAGCCTGAACTTCGCCGCGCTGCGCATCAAGGACGCGGTGTGCGACCAGTTGCGCGAGGCCACCGGCACGCGCCCGAGCGTCGACACCCGCCACCCCGACCTGCCGCTGCTGCTGCACGTCGGCGAGGAGCGGGCGTCGCTGTACGTCGACACCTCGGGCGAGCCGCTGTTCAAGCGCGGCTGGCGCGAGGACAAGGGCGACGCGCCGCTGAAGGAGACGCTGGCTGCCGCGATGCTGGCCGCCGCCGGCTGGCGCGGCACGCCCGAGGCCGGCGGCGCGCTGCACGACCCGTGCTGCGGCTCCGGCACGATCGCGATCGAGGCCGCGCAGATCGCCTGCGGCATCGCGCCCGGGCTGAAGCGCCGCTTCGCGTTCGAGCGGTTGCTGCCGTTCGCCGATGCCGAGATGCGTGCGCAATGGCAGCGCCTGAAGAGCCATGCGCAGTCACGCATCCACGCGAGCGCGGTGCCCATCCACGCGAGCGACGTGTCGTTCCGGATGGTCGATTTCGCGCGCCGCAATGCGCAGCGCGCCGGCGTCGAGGACGCGATCCAGTTCAACGGCGGCGATGCGCTGGAGCGCCCGGCGCCCGCGCTGCCGGCCACGCTGCCCGGCACGCTGATGATCAACCCGCCGTACGGCGAGCGCATCGAGGTCGCGGGCAAGGCGCGCGCGGCAGCGCCGGCGCGCGAGGACGCGGATGGCGACAACAAGGCGCTGGTCGCTGATTTCTTCCCGCGGCTGTCCGCTCACTGGAAGCGCGCGTACACGCAGCACGAAGGCGGCTGGACGGCCTATGTGCTGAGCCCGGACATGAAGCTGCCCGGCGCGATGCGCCTGAAGGAATCGAAGCGCACGCCGATGTGGAACGGCCCGATCGAGTGCCGGCTGTTCCGCTTCGACCTGGTCGCGGGTTCAGCGCGCTGAGGTCATGACAACCCCTCGCCCGGCGGGTACGCCGGTCGATCCCCCAAGGGGATGCGGGCCGGCTTGGGGCGGCCCGGCGCTCGGCCCGCCGACGTTTCAACGCCGCAGCAAGCTCCCGATCAAGCTGCCGATGTCGCCCATGCTGCCGGCAGCGCTCTCAGGCAACTCCCCGTTCGGCGTGAGGTGATCGACCACCTGCGGCAGCACCTGCGACACCTGCGCGGCCGCTTCGTCCTGCGACAGGCCGAGCTGTTCGGCGATCTGCGCAAGCTGGCCTGAGCCGAGCACGCTCTGCAGCTGCTCCGCCGAGATCGGCAGGTTGTGCCCGGTCGACACCCACGAACCGATCACCGAGCCGAGGCCCCCCTGCTGGAAGCGCGAGATCAGGTCGCCGAGGCCTCCGCCCGCGCTGTTCGAGTTCAGCATCGACACCACGGCGGCGATCAGCGCCGCCTGGTTGCCGCCGCCCTGGCCCGTCGGGTCGCTCTGGCCGGCCACCATGCCGACCACGGAATCCAGCAGTCCCATGAGGTGCTCCTTGGAGT
>NZ_JBFUGN010000330.1:0-5939 GCF_056402895.1 Rhizobacter sp. P3_B12
GTCCAGCTCCGAGGCGGCCGACGCCGCGCCGCCGGGGCTGTTCGCGTGGTTCGATGCGCCACGGCGCCGCACGGCGGGGGTGCCGATCGCGTTCGGGCACTGGTCGACGCTCGGGCTGACGGTTCGGCCGGACCTGATGGCGCTGGACACCGGGTGCGTGTGGGGCGGGCGGCTCACCGCGGTGCGGCTGGGGCCGGCGGGCGATCCTCCCGAGGTGGTCCAGGTGGACTGCGAGCAGGCGCAGCAGCCGGGGTGAGCGCGGTCGCCGGACTACAATGCGCGCCTCCTTCTGGAAGCTTGGCAGAGTGGTCGATTGCACCGGTCTTGAAAACCGGCAGCCCGCAAGGGCTCCAGGGTTCTTATCTGAACCATCAAGTTGTGCATCCAATTGGGGATGTCGGCCACGCTCAAGTCGTCGGTTCGAGGCACGTAGCGCGGGCCATTTGCGTGGCCGGCTTGAGCAGCCCGTACGGCTTGAGCCGCCTGCCGGTAGTGCGTCTGCAGTCGGAGTAACCCGTCCCGACTCCCAGTTCATTCAACCACCTGGCAATCAAGTAGCGGCAGTGCGACCGCCCTTAGACGCCTTGCGGCACCCCAGCCCCTCTCCGGACGTACCGTGCGCCAGCACAGTTGGTCGCTTGCTGAGAGGCCCCGAGGACGCGCGTCGAGCGCCCACGCTTCCACTGCCCGGCTTCCTGGCAGTCGACATGAGTCCGCAACGTTCGGATAGGTGGTCACAGCACACCGTATAGTCAGTACGTATTGACATCAATTTGACGATAGCCGTCGCAAACAGTTGGTGCCATTTTTTGCGGACGTTGAGGCTTAAAGCGAATCATGCACCCGCTGCAGGTGGAGTCCCGGGTCGGAAGCCACGACGTGCAGAGATCGCCGCCTCGGCACTCCCGGAGATTGCCTTCTGTAGGCTTGCATCGTGCCGCTGAGAGACGGCTCTGCATTTCATCTCGATGGTTGGCCGTGTTGGCGACGTTCGACTGACCGCAGAGTTCGGTTAGAAAAATGTACGAGTCCGGCAATCTCGTCACGACCGAACTCAGGTCACTGCGGTCGCCGACCAGCGACGCGGCAACAGGTCTGCGACCCGATGCGCGGAAGGTGCCGGCAGGCGTTCCAGAACGTCCTTCAGGTAACCCACGCCCGTTGAGCCGAGCCGGCAGGACCAAGCTCATCGCGGCCGCAGCCCGCTTTCCCGGGCGCAGGCTCCCGGCGAACGGCCAGTCGTTGCGCCCAAGCGCAATCGGCCGAGGCTGTGTGAAAACTCRAGACTCGAAGCATTTCGGGGGTCTTCTCACCCCTACCTTAAGGTCGATCGTCGAATACAGCGCGATCTGAGAGGTCGATTTCGGTGACCACCTTCAACGCGGCGAGTTTTCACACAGCCTCGGCCGTAAGCGGTTCTCTGCCCAGTTGTTGTCCGCCGGCAGCGTGCCGTCGCACGTCAGCGCCGTCCACCGTCCCAGGCTGTAGTCGATCGCCTTGGCTGTCGCTGACCCCGCGGGCACTTTCTGCCGATGCAGCGTCAGCCAGGTTTGCAGCACCGCCGAGATCTCGGCGGCCACCGTTGTGGACGCGGAGAGTCACCTTTCACTGGTTCCAAGTGGGTGACGAGCTCGTCCTCAACCATCAGGGCGCACAGAGCCCGGCAGACCCCAACAGCGGCCTCTTAGCCATCATGATGGTTGGCCAGCGCGAACAGGCTGTACATGAGCCCCCGGTTCTTGGCCAGCCCGCCGCAGCCGACCTTCTTGCGGCCAAACAGATTCATCACGATGTGGAAAGGGTGCGCTACGCGGGCACGGATCTGCGCTTTCTTGTGCTCAGCAGCACCGCCTGGCGCTCGTGCACGCCGTTGGTCATCGCGGCGATCGCTCTGCGCTTGGCCGCGATCAGCCAGGCGATGTCACCGCTGATGCGCCCGTCAGTCTGCATCTTGATGATCTCCTCTCGCTTGGCGACGCCGGTGCTCCCCGAGTCACTGTGCACGCGCCGAGCCTGGCCAAGCCGCGTCGCTTCAATACGCACCTCACGCAATTCACGCCCACCAGCACGTCGTGGCTGAACATGGTCGAGCCGTTCTTCGCCACATCTTCGAACGACGAATCAGGCGTGACAGCTTCACCAACGTGACTGAACAGGAGCTGGCGATCAACTTTTACATCGCCGAGCGCAACGCTCACCCCAAGCCTTCATCTGAACTGCCTCGTCCAATAGGACATCCGGCCAAGGTCTCTCGCGCCGTGGCTTCCTTGGCGGTCGTCTTCAGATAGGTAGGCAACAGATTGCCGCGCCACACTAGGAGCTCTCGATACAGCGGTTCCACGTGCCAACCGAACGTCCCGCATGGCTGGCTATGCAAGGCCAATGCCTCTGACCTCACTCTGCTCACCACACCGCTGAAGAGCTCGGACAACAGAGCCTTGGCAACGCATTGGGTTGCAGTGCCCCTCTAATTTAGTCGGTGATTGACGCGGATCAGCTCTCAGCTAAACTGATCCGCATAAGTAAGAACATCAAACCAACATTGGGAGCGGGTTTGAACGATTCAGTACGTACAAGTGGGGCGGAGCTGTCTTCGCGTGCAAGACGCAATGACGCGACAGCGAGCACGCGAATTTGCGGCGAAGGAGCGGCCTCTCGTGGGTGGCCTAACCTTCCAGCAGGACATTGCATTCCGCCTGCCACGTTAGTGGAGCGCTGGCCGGGCTCGAGGCGACCTGCCTCATTGGGCACTCGGCAGCTGTCAAGGGCATATTGCGGGCTCAAGCCCGACCCAACAATCGAGGCATTCGATCGTTTGGGCCCCACTGCGTTGGCGGCGATGACCGTCCTCGTATTGCCCTCTCGACGTAGATCCCCGAGCCGATCGTCTGGCGTCATCCGGGCGTGCATCCAGCACTATGCTTACGGGCGATTCTTTGGGCCAAGAGACGCTCGTTCTCAACGTCCTGCGGTGTCGGTTCCGCGGAGAGAGTTCGTCGGGACCACCCTCAAGCGATTGGGCAGCGCTCAGTCCTAGAGGACCACGGAGCGATTGTGCGGCTTGTCCACAGCAGATCGACTATGGCCTTGTTCGACGTGTCTAGCTTTTCGTGGTAGCTCACGTTAGAGCTGGCCCTCCTGTCTCCGCTGGTCGGCTCTTCTAGCAAGCACTTGCCGCGAATTTGCTCGCAACAATGTCTTGGTTCTCAATCAACGATGCCCTCGCGCTGCTATCGGCATGAAAAGGCTGCGGCCACGACACAAGACGTCACCCGTTCTTGCGGCGACAGTTGTCAATTGCCGCGAAGCACATTGACATATCCTGACGCAATTAATCATCAAATGCCCATTGCCGGGGCAGGCCTCGAATTGCCCGCCGCAATCGCCCGCCATCCTGCTGAATTGCCATCATCAATTGTGTCTAGAGTGCTCGCATTGCGCTTGACATTGAGCAATTGGCAACGTCAAATGCCTCTCGCAATGGCAGATCCGCCATCGCATTTCTACGTTGTTCATCATGGAGAAATTGATGCAAATCATCGACGTTGTCGCCCACACTTCAAGCAACAACATGCTGACCGGTATTGGCCTGCTTGACCGAGGAGTTCTTCTCGCGTCTTGCGAGAAGGCCAGCGAGGAGTTTCTGAAAGAGATCGACCTGGAGCAGCTTTTCGCTGTCGAGGCGGAGCAGAGCGATAAGCAAGCTATCGCTGCGTAAGTAGAGGATGTTTCCATCGCAGAGGCCCACATGGTCTCTGCGATGTTGGATGGCTGGATACGAGTGGGCTGGGGTCGGCCGATGGCATCCAATTGGGCAAGGCATTGAGTCCAGCCCTGAGGCTGTCCCGCTTGCATCYTTTTTTACGCGTATTGATCGTGCAGCTTCACGACTAAGAATTGGAAGCGCTCCCACGCTCGCGATGCCAAGTGGGACGCAGTCGGTTCGGAGTTGAGTGCGAGCGAGTGTCGAACTCAATCACCACCTCTATTGCTGGTTGCCCGTATGAGTATTGAAACCATTCGTGAGCGTGATCTCACTGAGTCCATTGGCGGCAGTTGGGTGAACTATGGGAGTTGCATTCGGCGGAAATCCCCCGAGGAGACGCTGCGCGCCATCTTGCCGCTCGCCGCATCCTTCGGTGTGACTCGGGTAGCTGATGTAACCGGGCTTGACTCCATCGGCATCGCAGTTGCGTTGGCAGTGCGCCCCCGCGCGAAGAGCCTATCGGTGTCGCAGGGCAAGGGTACCTCGCTCGAAGCCGCCAAGGTGTCAGCACTCCTCGAGTCGATTGAGATCCATCATGCAGAGCACTTGGCAACACCAGATCAAGTTGCATCTGCGAATGAGGTGCAGCGCCTAGGGCTCGCAATGGCTACGCCGGCCGAATTGGACCCGCTCAACGGGACGAACGTGGTGTGGAACACAGATAGCCTGCGGTCTTGGTACCGTGGCTTGGAGATGCACAGCCGGACACCCGTGCTTATTCCCGAGCTAATGCTCTCACTGGATTCCACACGCTGGGACAGTGAAACCGCGCACTACGAAGTGACGACGAACGGGCTCGCCTCTGGCAACGACTTCTCCGAGGCGTTCAGCCATAGTGTCTTTGAGCTTATAGAGCGGCATGCGTTCAGCTATTGGATAGCTCAGTCGCCCTCATATCGAGCCGACACCGGCGTCGCCTTGGCATCTCTTGGCAGCGATGCGCGCCAACTTGTCGCTCGCATACAGGGCGCAAATATGGAGCTAACAGTCTTCCACTTGGCGGAAGCTTCGCTGGGGTTACCTTGCTATGTCGCCGAAATTACGAATCCCAACGACCCCCTGATGCCAGCGCGACCTTACACGGGCAGAGGATTGCATGTATCTTCCGAGATCGCCGTGGGGCGTGCAATTACTGAAGCCGCTCAGAGCCGCTTAACAATGATTTCTGGCGCGCGGGACGACAATCTACATGAGGACTATTTTATTCCCAGATCGCGAACTGAATCCTCTTCGACAAGAGAGTTTTCTCCCACAGACGCTAATACTCTGGCGTCATGGCTTAGCAATCCGATCGAATTTTTGTTAAGTCGGCTCAGAGACTCGGGGTTTCCCACCTGTGTGGCATATGCGCATCGAGCTGCCCCCCCATTCTATGTCGTGCGATGCTTCATCCCAGGAATGAGGCATGACTCATGATCAATGGAATCGTCTTTGCCGGCCCCAGCATGGATGTCGCAGTCGACTTGATTGGTCTCGACCGGGTACAGCTAGCGCCTCCCGTCAGATGCGGAGATATATTGATCGCGATTTCAATGCGACCAAAATATATAGCAATAATTGACGGCTTATTTGGATCGGAACCAAGCGTTTGGCACAAGGAGATTTTGCTTGCCATATCGAAAGGAATCTCCATCTACGGTTGCTCCAGCATGGGGGCGCTACGAGCCGCTGAACTCCACAGCGAAGGCATGATCGGCGTTGGAAAAGTCTTCGAGTGGTACCGAGACGGTGTTATTGAGGCCGATGATGAGGTTGCATTGGTTCACGGGCCGCGAGCACTGAACTACAAAAGTCTCTCCTACGCTCTAGTGGACGTGAGGTTTGCCTTCGAACAGGCAATGGAGAGAGGCGACCTAACTTCTGCGCAAGCGCGTTCCGTCCTTGATCTTCATCGCCAAAGATTCTATCCCACTCGCGTTCAGAGGACTCTTGACCAAGACATGGACGCGTGTGGAGTCCCTCCTGTCTGCCGAGAACGAATCCTCGACGCGCTCCGCGGCCCGAGTATTAAGAGGCTCGACGCACAGAAACTTATTTCGCACATCGCAGGAGTACAAGAACTGCTTGAGGCGCCGAAGGTCTCGGACGATACTGAGGCGCAATTGCCCCTATTGACGAGTGGAGTACGACGGTTGATCGGCCGCCTTGTTGCAAGCGGGCGGCCCCTAGTACC
>NZ_JBFUGN010000331.1:0-5936 GCF_056402895.1 Rhizobacter sp. P3_B12
GGCTGCTCCTGGTGCACGAACCACAGCGCCTGCTGCGGGTGCGACAGCGGCGCGCTGCGCGGCTGCTGCGCCGCCTGCGCGCGCAAGGCCGCCAGCACCTCGTCGCGCCGCGCGCCGATCTGCGCCCGCAACTCGGCCGACAGCGCCCCCTGCGGCGCACGGAAGCGCAGCCGGTTCCCCTCGAACCACAGCAGCACGCCCTGCGCGGCCAGGACGGAGAGCAGATCGGTCACGGAAGTCACTTGAGGACGGTCCTTTCAGCAGACGGTTGCCACAACCACAGTGCCAGCAGCGCCAATGCGATCCACACCGCGCCGAGCAGGTCGCGGTGCGAGAAGGCTTCGCCGGCGGCGCCCCACTCCACCAGCGCCATGCACAGCAGGTGCACATGCAGCGTCGGCGCCACCTGCGCGACCGGCGCGCGCTCGCAGGCCCGGTCCAGCGCCCACAGCGCGAGCAGGCCGACCGCGCCGATGCCGACCAGCAGCGCCGCATCGTGCAGGTTCGGCGTGACCCACACGAAGGGCATCAGCGGCGTCAGCAGCGCGAACACGCCGAGCGCGGTGAAGAACAGGTTGGCCTGCACCGGCTCGTCGCGCAGCGAGCGCGTCATCACGACGTAGACGCTGAACGACAGCGCCATCACGAACGGCAGCACCGCGCCGGCGAGCGACTGCGGCAGCGAGGGCTCGGCCATCACGGCCGCGACACCGCTGCCGATCGCGGCCACCGCCCACACCCAGCGCGGCACGCGCTCGCCCAGCGCGAAACGCGCGAGGCCGATGATCATCAGCGGCGCGACCCAGAACAGCGCCCACACCGTGCCCGCCCGGTCGCCGGCCGCGAGCGACAGCGCGAAGCTCGCCGGCATCACCAGCATCAGCACCGAGCGCGACAGCTGGAAGCCGACGCGCCGCGTGCGCCACAGCCGCGACGCCCGTGTCGGTGACCGCCACCCGACCACCAGCAGCAGGCAGGCCAGGTGCACCGCATAGCGGCACCACACCACCTGCATCAGCGAGTAGTGCAGTTGCAGCCGCGCGCCGAACACGCCTTCGACGAAGGCCCACGCCAGCGCGAACAGCGCGAGCAGCAGCATCGCGCTGCGGCCCGGGTCGCGCCGGACGAACGAGGAGGCGAAGGCAGGCAGCGCGAGGTGCATCGTCAGGGCCTCGTCTCATCGTCCAGCGGCACCGGGCCGGTGGCCGATTCGAGCGCCATCGGGCCGGTCATCGGCGCGCGGCGTGTCGGCAGATCGCGCGCCACCGCCGCACGCCACAGCGCGAACGCGATGCCGCCGACCAGCGCCAGCCCGAGCGCGATGCGCAGCGACGGCAGGTGCCCGCGCACCGCCAGCGACACCACCGTCAGGCAGGCCACGTGCACGTACAGCGCCGGCGCGATCCACGGCAGCGGCGAGCGGCGCAGCGCATGCTCCAGCAGCCACAGCGCGACGAAGCCGAACACGCCGAGCGCAGCGAACACCAGCGCATCGTGCAACGAGGGCGTCACCCACACGCCCGGCAGGAACGGCAGCACGCCCAGCAAGCCGCCGAGGCCGACGTAGAACAGGTTGGTCATGACGGGCTCGTGCCGCAGCGAGCGCGTCAGCACGAGGTAGGCCGCGAAGGCCAGGCCCATCAGCAAGGGCACCACCGAGGCCTGCAAGGTGGTCGGCCGGGCCGGCTCCAGCATCGCGACCGTCGCGCACAGGCCGGCGGCAGCGGCGATCCAGACGAACAGCGGCGCCTTCGACAGCAGCCAGCCGCGCGCCAGCACCAGCGCGAACACCGGCGCCACCCACAGCCCGGTCATCGCGAGGTGCGGCGATGCGCCCTGCAGCAGCGCGACACCGAACGACAGCGGGATCGCGAGCATCAGCGCCGACCGAACCAGTTGCGCGAGCGGCCGGCCGGTGCGCCACAGCGGCGTCCTGCTGCGCCAGCCCCACACCGCGCCCATCAGCGCGAGCTGCACCGCGAAGCGGCAGCCCTCGATCTGCAGCACGTCGTAGCCGCCCTGCAGGCGCGAGGCGATCAGCTCGAGCAGCGCCCAGACGGCCGAGAACGCGAACGCGAAGCCCAGCGCCGCACGGGCCGACGGGAGGCGTGCGCGTTTCGGACGGCTCACAGCGAGCCCTCCTCGAACGCGGCTTGCGGCGCCTGCGCCGGGCCCGCCGCCAGCGCCGTGTCCGCCAGCACCGATGCCGCAAGCGTCGCGATGCTCGGCCCCTTCAACAGCGCCGCCACCGCGACCTTCGCCTTCAACGCCGTCTGGATGCGGTTGCGCAGCTCCATCGCCATCAGCGAATCCATGCCCATCTCCATCAGCGAGCGCTGCGGGTCGACCTGGTGCGAGGCCGGCAGGGCCAGCACGCGCACGATCTGCTCCGACAGGAAACCCACCAGCAGCGCGAGCCGGTCCTCCACCGGTGCCTGTGCCAGCTGCGCGAGGATGTCGACCTGCGGCGCCCCGCCGGCCGGCGCCGCAGCCCGCGCCGGCGCCGCCTGCACCAGCTCGCTGAAGAACGGCCCGAGGTTGCGCGGCAACCGCGCGCGCACCAGCGGCATCGCCGCCATCTGCGGCGACCGTGCCGACGCGAGCATCTGCTTCATCATCGCGACGCCGTCGTGCGGCGCGATCATCCCGAGCCCCATCGCGGCCCAGCGCCGGCGGTGCTGCTCGCCGATGCCGGCGGCCATGCCGACCTGCGACCAGCTGCCCCAGTCGATGCTCAGCGCGTGCTGGCCGCGCGAGCGCCGCAGGTGGGCCAGCGCATCGACGAACGAGTTGGCCGCCGCGTAGTTGCTCTGCCCCGGCGAGCCGAGCAGCGCGGCACCCGACGAGAAGCCGATGAAGAAATCGAGCGCGAGGTTCGCGGTGAGTTCGTGCAGGTTCCAGGTGCCGCGCACCTTGGGCGCCATCACGCGGGCGAAGCGGCGCATGTCCTGCTCGGCCAGCATGCCGTCGTCGACCAGGCCGGCGGCATGGATCACGCCACGCAGCCGCGGCATCTGCGCCGCGATCTGCGTGACGAGGCGCGTCATCTGCCCGGTGTCAGCCACGTCGGCCTGCGCGACCAGCACCTGCACGCCGCCGGCCTGCAGCGCATCGATCGCCGCCTGCGTCTCGGGCGACGGCGCGCGCCGGCCGACCAGCACCAGGTGGCGCGCGCCCTCGGCGGCCAGCCACTGCGCGCTGACGAGGCCCAGCCCGCTCAGCCCGCCGCTCACCAGGTAGCTCGCGTCCGGCCGCACCGGCGGTGCGCGGTGCTGCGTGACGACGATCTTGCCGACATGGTGCCCCTGGCCCATGTAGCGGAACGCCTCCTCGGCGCGCTCGATCGGATACAACTTCTGCGGCAGCGGCTGCAGCACGCCGGTCGCGAAATCGGCCAGCAGCTCCTGCAGCATCTCGCGCACGAACAGCGGCCGCGCCGCGGCGATCTCGCCGAGGTACAGCGGGTGGTAGCGGCGGCCGGGGAACTCGTCGGCGACGCGTGCGGTGTCCCAGATGCCGGTCTTGCCGATCTCGATGAAGTGGCCGCCCGGCTTCAGCAGCCCGAGGCTCGCGGGGATGAAATCGCCGGCCAGCGAGTTCAGCACGATGTCGACGCCCTCGCCGTTCGTGTCGCGCCGGATGTCGTCGACGAAGCTCAGCGAGCGCGAATCGGCCACGTGCTGCACACCGAGCCGCTGCGCGAGCGCCCGCTTGGCCGGGCTGCCGGCGGTGCCGAAGATCTCGGCGCYGGCGCGCTTCGCGAGCTGCGCGGCCGCCATGCCGACGCCGCCGGTCACCGCATGCAGCAGCACGCGGTCRCCCTTCTTGATGCCGGCCAGGTGCTTCAGCGCGTACTCGGCGGTCAGGAAGGTCACGGGGATGGTCGCGGCCTCGGCAAAGCTCATCTGCGGCGGCTTCAGCACCGTCAGCGAGGCCGGCGCGAGCACCCAGGTCGCGAAGCTGCGATCCACCATCGCGATCACCTCGTCGCCGACCTTCAGGTCATCGACGCCGGCGCCGACCGCGGTGATCACGCCGGCACATTCGTTGCCGAGCGGGCCCGGGTCGCCGGGGTACATGCCGAGCGCGTTCAGCACGTCGCGGAAGTTCAGCCCGGTCGCGAACACGCGGATCTCGACCTGTCCGGCGCCGGGCGCCTCGCGCGGCACCGGCTGCAGCGCCAGGTTCTCGAGCGAGCCGCGCTCGGTGATCTCGAGGCGCAGCGGCTGGTCATCGGGCACGAAGACGCCAGGCACCAGGCGCGCGGCCAGCCGCGTGCCGTCGCGCAGCGCGACGCGGTCTTCGGCATCGGCCTGCCAGACACTGGCGAACAGCAGCTCGGCTTCGTCGGCGCGCACGACCGGGTCGAGGTCGATGCGCACGCAGCGCGCGAGCGGGGCTTCGGAGGCGACGACGCCGCCCAGGCCCCACACGGTGGCCTGCACCAGGTCGGGCACCGAGCCCTGCACCGGTTGCGCGCCGCGCGTGACGAGCCAGCGCCGCGCGCTCGAATCGCCGAGCGCCTGCGCCGCGTGCAGCAGGTTGCCGAGCAGCAGCGCCTGCGCGTTCTCCATCGCCTCCAGCGTCTGCGCGACCGGCGGCACCAGCGCCCACAGCACGACGACGCCCTGCAGCGGGCGCGGGTCGGCCTGCGCGGCCTCGTCGATCGCGCGGCGGATCTGCGCGCTGTCGGCCGCATCGACCTGCCAGCCTTCGGCGAGCGCCGCGAARCCATCGCCGCGGTAGACCAGCGCGACGCCCGCGCCCTCGGCCTTCAGCCGCGTCGCGAGGCCGGCACCGACGCCGGTGCGGTCGGCCAGGATCAGCCAGCGGCCGGGCGTGTCGCTGCGCGCCTCGGTGAGCGGCGTGGCGCGCCAGTCGGTCTCGAAGGCCCAGTCCGGCACCGCACTCGCAGCCGGCATGCCGGCCACGCGCTGCAGTGCCTCGTGCGTGATGCGGCGCAGCTCCAGCCCGGACAACTCGGCCAGCACACGACCGTCGTCATCGAGCAGCGTCAGGTCGGCGCGCAGCACATCGGCCTTGCGCCCGGCGGGTTCCACGCGCACCTGGCACCAGGCCTGTGCGACGCCACCGCTGAACACGCGGTAGCCGGCCAGCCCGACCGGCACGCAGATGTCGTCACTGCCGAGCGGGTCATCCGCCCACGGCAGGCCGAGGCCGATCAGCTGCAGGCAGGCATCGAGCAGCGCCGGGTGCAGCACCAGGTCGGCGGTCGACAACGCGGCCGGCAACTGCACGCGGCCGAGCACCTGGGTGCCGTCGCGCGCGATCGACGTGATGCCGCGGAACGCCGGCCCGTAATGCGCGCCCTGCGCGGCGAGCTTGTCGTAGTACGGCTCGACCGGCTGCGCCGGCGCACCGGCCAGCCGCCACGCCTCGCCGACCGCCGGCGCATCGCCGCGGCCGGGCAGCAGCGTGGCACTCGCATGCAGGCGCCAGGCTGCGTCATCGGCGGCGCGGCTGAACACCTGCACCGTCTGCGCGTCGGGCGCCACCGCGTCGGCCGGCGTCACGACCACCTGCAGCGTCACGCCGCCCTGCTCCGGCAGCACCAGGCCTTCGCGGATCGCGAGGTCCTGCAGCCGCACGTCGTCGCCACCGCTCACCTCGCGCGCGGCGGCCTGCATCAGCTCCAGGAAGCCGGTTGCCGGGAACAGCGTGAAATCGAAGATGCGGTGGTCGGCCAGCCAGGGCTGGTCGCCGAGGCCGATCGTCGCCTGGAAGATCGGCAGCGGGCTCGCGACCACGCCGCCGAGCAGCGCGTGCGGCACGCGGGTCGCACCGAGTGCGCTGCCGGCCGTCGCGGTGCCGCTGCGAGGCTCGAAGTTTTGCCAGTAGTGCTCCCGCTGGAACGGATAGCCCGGCAGCGTCGCGCGCGGCCGATGCCCGCCCTGCACCGCGGCCCAGTCCGGCCG
>NZ_JBFUGN010000332.1:0-5931 GCF_056402895.1 Rhizobacter sp. P3_B12
CGCCGCGGAACCGGCTTTGCCGGGCCGCTGGCGGCGCCCCCTTGAGGGGGAGGCGCCGAAGGCGCTTCGGGGGTGGGTCATTTGATTCCGAAGACTTCGCAGCCGACGGCTTCACAGTCGGGGTACACATCGGGTTTCGCGGTCGACACGCGCGCGGCGCGCACGCGCGGGTGCGCCAGCATCAGCGCCAGCACGTCGTCGCACAGCGTTTCCTGCAGGTGGATGTGGCCCTGCTGCACGCGGTGCGCGATGGTGCGGCGCATGAAGTCGTAGTCGACCACCTCGTCGAGCTTGTCGGCCTTCGGCGTCGACATCGCGAGCGGGATGTAGAGATCGACGTTGATCAGCACCCGCTGCTCGCCCTTCTTCTCGAATTCGTGCACGCCGATGTTGATCCGCACCTCGTAGTCGTGCAGGAACAGCCGGCGGCAGTCCATCAGGCTGGGGTTGCTGAGGAGCGAATGCATGTCAGGTCTTCTTCCCGGGATTGGCAATGAACATCACGTCGCGCGGCTGGCCCTGCAGGTGCTGGCCGCCATCGACCAGCAGCGTGCTGCCGGTGACGGCCGGCGATTCGATCAGGAAGCGCACCGCGTGCGCCACGTCGCCCGGTGTCGATGAGCGCTGCAGCGGCGTCAGGCCGTGCGCCTGGGCGAATTCTGCCTCGGTCATCGCGCCCGACAGCAAGGTGACGCCGGGCGCGACGCCGCACACCCGCAGCCGCGGCGCCAGCGCCTGCGCGAGCAGCACGGTCGCCGACTGCAGCGCCGCCTTCGACAGGGTGTAGGACAGGTAGTCCGGATTCGGGTTCCACAGCTTCTGGTCGAGCAGGTTGACGACGCAGCCGCGGCCGTCGCGGGCCGCCAAGTGGGCATGCAAGGCCTGCGCGAGCAGCACGGCCGGGCCGGTGTTGGCGCGCCAGTGGGCCTCCATCGCGGCGTAGCTGAAGCTGTCGACGTTGTCGTAGGCGAAGGTCGACGCGTTGTTGACGACCGCATCGAGCCGGCCCAGGCGCTCGCAGACGGCCGGCACCAGCGCCCGGCAGGCGGCCTCGTCGGCGAGGTCGGCCGCGAACACCTCGGCGCGGGCGCCGAGCCGCGCGGCCTCGTCGGCGGTGACCTGCGCCTCGTCGCGCGAGCTGCGGCAGTGGATCGCGAGGTCGTGGCCGTGCGCGGCCAGCTCGAGCGCGATCGCCCGGCCCAGGCGGCGGGCCGCGCCGGTGACCAGGGTGACGGGACGTGCGGACATGGCTTTCTACAATCGGGGCATGCAAACCCCACCAGCCGGCAGTGTATCGGCGGCGCTTTCGTCGCTGATCCGCCAGGCCATCGCCCGCAACGGCGACTGGCTGCCTTTCGACCGCTTCATGGCACTCGCGTTGTACGCCCCCGGGCTCGGCTACTACGCCGCGGGCGACCGGCAATTCGGCATGCTGCCGTCGTCCGGCAGCGATTTCGTCACCGCCCCGGAGCTGACACCGCTGTTCGGCGGCGCGCTCGCGCGCCAGGTCGCGCAGGCGCTGCGGGCCTGCGACAGCCGCGAGGTGTGGGAGTTCGGCGCCGGCTCCGGTGCACTGGCCGAGCAGCTGCTCGACGCGCTGGCCGCCGACGGCCTCGCGCCCGGGCGCTACACCATCGTCGACCTGTCCGGCGCGCTGCGGCAGCGCCAGCAGCAGCGGCTGGCGCGCTTCGGCGACCGGGTACGCTGGGTGTCGGAGCTGCCGGCCGCGATGCACGGCGTGATCGTCGGCAACGAGGTGCTGGACGCGATGCCGGTGCAGCTGCTGCACTTCGACGGCACGCAGTGGCTTGAACGCGGCGTCGTCGCGGCGGGTGATGGAAAGGGAAAGGGCGACGGCTTCGCATGGAGCGACCGGCCGACCGCCCTGCGGCCGCCCCTCGAGGCCCCGTTCGTGCCCGGCACCGTCACCGAGATCCACCCGCAGGCCCGCGCCTTCATCGCGACGCTGGCCGACCGGCTGCAGCGCGGCGCGGCCTTCTTCATCGACTACGGCTTTCCGGAGGCCGAGTACTACCTGCCGCAGCGCCACGGCGGCACGCTGATGTGCCACCAGGGGCACCGGGCCGACGGCGACCCGCTGGCCGAGGTCGGCCGCAAGGACATCACCGCCCACGTCGATTTCACCGGCATCGCGCTGGCCGCGCAGGATGCCGGGCTGGAGGTGGTGGGTTACACCACGCAGGCCCATTTCCTGATCAACTGCGGACTGGTCGACCGGCTGGCCGATGCCGACCTGAAGACCCGCGCGAATGCGCAGAAGCTGTTGCTGGAGCACGAGATGGGCGAGCTGTTCAAGGTGATCGCGCTGGCGCGCGGCTGCGATGCGTCGTTCACCGAGGCCCCGCTGGGCTTCGTGCACGGCGACCGCAGCCATACCCTCTGACCCGGACCCGACGACCATGGGCTTGCGCTGGCTGCTGGTGATCCTGATCGCGCTGCTGCTGTTCAGCGGGCTGCAGCGCTGGCTGCTGAAGATCGGGCTGGGGCGGCTGCCCGGGGACTTCCGCTTCCGGCTGTTCGGCCGCGAGTTCTTCATCCCGATCACCAGCAGCGTGCTGCTGAGCCTGGTGGCGCTGGCCATCACGAAGCTGATCTGAAGCCAGCGCCGGCGGCAGGGACACGGACAAACCAGACTTGCGCCGCCTCCTACAACTGGTTACAACGGCCTCGCATCCCTTCCCTCGGATGCACAAGGAGGCCCGCATGGCTGAAGCTCTGAAATCGCCGACGACGCGGCAGGACTATCAGGAATCCCGCATCGAGGAAGAACCCATCCTCGGCCCGGTGCTCGCGATGCCCGATGGCCGCATGCACCCGCTCAGCTGGCTCGACCGCCTGAAGCTGCGGCTGCACCTGACCAACGCCCGGGCGCTCGAGTCGCGCTACTTCGCCACCTGAGGCGATGCGCCGCACAGGCTGCCCGGCAGGCCTGCACAACCTGCCCGGCGTGTTGCGCTTGTCGGTTCCGGTGTTCGTCGCGCACGAATGGCGCGCGCTGCGCTGGCTGCTGATGCTCGACGATCGGGCGCGCAGGCGCATGACGCTGCACCTGCGCAACCGTCAAGTGCCGGTCGAAGGCTGAGCCGCCAGGTAGTCCGACACCGCGGTGTAGCGCGCATGGCGGATCGCCGCGCCGATCGCGGTGCCCTTCCAGCCGCGCGCCAGGGCGTCGCTCGACACCTTCGCCGTGTCCACCGCCAGCGCCGCGTCCAGCGCGCCCTGCAGGCGCGGCCGCTGCGGGTAGGGCCGCTCCTCGAAGCCGGTGCGCCCGCGCGCATCGCATTCGCAGGCGAGCAGCAATTCTGAAAACCGCACCGGTCGCCGCCACACGTCGCAGCGGTCGAACAGGCGCATCACCGCCGAGCCATCCAGTTGCAGGCTGCGGTGGATGTTGCCGTGCTCGCGCGCCACCGCCTCGGCCAGCTCGCGGCAGTCGGTGGGCACCTTCAGCCGCTGCGCCAGTTCCTGCACCAGCTGCACGCTGCGCGCCTCGTGCGCGATGTGGCGCGGCAGTTCATCGACCGGCGTCGTGCCCTTGCCGAGGTCGTGCCCCAGGCACGCGAAGCGCACCTCGAGCGAGGCGTCGAGTTGCGCCGCCATGTCGAGCACCAGCATCAGGTGCACGCCGGTGTCGACCTCCGGGTGGTGGGCCGGCGGCTGCGGCACGCCCCACAGCCGGTCGACCTCGGGCAGCAGGCGCGCCAGCGCGCCGCAGCTGCGCAGCACCTCGAACAGGCGCGACGGCCGCGCCTCCATCAGCCCGCGCGACAGCTCCTGCCAGACCCGCTCGGGCACCAGCGCATCGACCTCGCCGATCTCGACCATGTGGCGCATCAGCGCCTGGGTCTCGGGTGCGATGCTGAAATCATCGAAGCGCGCCGCGAAGCGCGCGATCCGCAGGATGCGCACCGGGTCTTCCGCGAACGCCGGCGACACATGGCGCAGCAGCTTGTCGGCCAGGTCGCGCCGGCCGCCCCAGGGGTCGACGATGCGGCCGTCTTCGTCCTGCGCCATCGCGTTGATCGTCAGGTCGCGGCGCTGCAGGTCTTCTTCCAGCGTGACGCCCGGGTCGGCATGGAAGGTGAAGCCGTGGTAGCCCGGCGCGGTCTTGCGCTCGGTGCGCGCGAGCGCCACCTCTTCCTTCGTCTCCGGGTGCAGGAACACCGGGAAGTCCTTGCCGACCGGCATGTAGCCGGCCTCGAGCAGCTCGACCGGCGATGCGCCGACCACCACCCAGTCGCGGTCATTGACCGGACGCCCCAACAATGCATCGCGGACTGCGCCGCCGACCATCCACTTCTTCATCGCGGCAGTGTAGGCGGGCGCGTCTTGCGGACGGTCTCAGCGCCGGGTGCGATACGGCTCCTCGAATGGAAGAAAGTCCTGTTCGGCCAGCGCATCGCGGCACCAGGCCTCGACGCCGGGCAGCGCGCGCACGCGCTCGACATAGGCCGCGACCTGCGGCGGCAGCGGCGGCCGGTAGGTCAGCAGGCGCATCACCACCGGCGCGAAGTACGCATCGGCGATCGTGAAGCCGCCGAACAGCAGCGGCCCGCCGTGCTGCTGCAGCAGCTCGCTCCACATCTGCACCAGGCGATCGAGGTCGGCGCGCACCGCCGGCTGCTCGCGCAGCAGCCGTTCACCGACCTCGGGCAGCGCAGCCTCGACGTTCATCGGGAAATGGTTGCGCAGCGCGCCGAAACCGGAGTGCATCTCGGCGCACACGCTGCGCGCCCGCGCGCGGGCCTTCGCATCGGCCGGCCACAGTTGCTTCGCGGGGAAGCGCTCGGCCAGATACTCGGCGATCGCCAGCGTGTCCCAGACCGCGAAGCCGTCGTCGACCAGCAGCGGCACGCGGCCGGTCGGCGAGTGGCGCGCCAGCTCGGTCTTGAACTTCGAATCGGGCTCGAACGAATCGAAGCGGACCATCACCTCGTCGAACGGAATGCCGGCCTGCTTCAGCAGCACCCACGGGCGCATGGACCAGGACGAGTAGTTCTTGTTGCCGATGTAGAGCTGCATGGCGGGCCTCGGGGTGTCGAGTCGGTCGGTAGGGGCCCTGCATCGTAGGCGAGGCGCACGCCGCGCCGGCCGCGACGACCGATGAGATTTGCGAATGGAATCGATGCGCAGCGCGCATCCGCGGCCGCCGGCCCGCGCTCAGCCGCGCCCGGCCTGTCGACGCCAGCCTTCGAGCCGCGCCGGCCCGGCGACGCCACCGAGGTACGCCGGCACCACCGCTTCCAGGCCGGTGCGGCGCACGCCGAGCGCATCGAGCCCCGGCAGCGCTTCGTTGGCGACGTTCGGCACCTTCATCGAATCGAGGTTGTCGCGCGACATCAGCGGCGTGCCCGGCAGCCATTCCATCAGCCCGGCCTGCAGCCGCGCGAGGCCGTCGGGCAGCGCGATCAGCGGCCGCGGATGGCCCGACCAGCGCCCGGCCAGCCGCACCAGCTGCGCCAGCGTGTAGACCTTCGGCCCGGCGCAGTCGTACGAGCGCACCCCGGGCGCCTCGCGCGCCAGCGCCCGCGCCACCGCCTGCGCGAGGCCCGCCGCGACATCCTGCACCCACACCGGCTGGAAGCGCGCATCGGCACCGCCCAGCGGCAGCACCGGCAACACCCGCTGCAACTGCGCGAACAGGTTCATGAAGCGGTCTTCCTCGCCGAACATCACCGACGGGCGCAGCAGCGTGACGTCGAGCCCGGATTGCTGCAGCACCGCCTCGCCGGCCGCCTTCGAGCGCAGGTACATGCTGGGCGCACCGGCCTGCGCGCCGAGCGCACTGACGTGCACCAGCCTGCGCACGCCGGCCAGGCGGCAGGCGTGTGCGATGCGGTTCGGCAGCTCGACATGCGCGCGCTGGAAATCCGCCTCGCCCCCGTGCAGGATGCCAACCAGGTTGACCAC
>NZ_JBFUGN010000333.1:0-5923 GCF_056402895.1 Rhizobacter sp. P3_B12
CGATGTTCACCGCCAACCCGCCGCGCGCCGTTTCCTTGTACTTCGTCATCATGTCCGCGCCGGTGTCGCGCATCGTCTTGATGACCTTGTCGAGGCTCACGTGGTGCGTGCCGTCGCCGCGCATCGCCATGCGCGCCGCGTTGATCGCCTTCACCGATGCGATCGCGTTGCGTTCGATGCACGGGATCTGCACCAGCCCGCCGACCGGGTCGCAAGTGAGACCCAGGTGGTGCTCCATGCCGATCTCGGCCGCGTTCTCCACCTGCTCCGGCGTGCCGCCCAGCACCGCGCACAGCGCGCCAGCGGCCATCGAGCACGCGACGCCGACCTCGCCCTGGCAGCCCACCTCGGCGCCGCTGATCGACGCGTTCTCCTTGTAGAGGATGCCGATCGCCGCCGCCGTCAGCAGGAAGTCGATGATGCCGGCCGGCGTGGCCCCCGCGACGAAGCGCGCGTAGTAGTGCAGCACCGCCGGCACGATGCCGGCCGCACCGTTGGTCGGCGCCGTCACGACGCGCCCGCCGGCCGCGTTCTCTTCATTCACCGCGAGCGCGTACAGGTTCACCCAATCGAGCACCTGCAGCGGGTCGCGCAGCGCCGCCTCGGGGTTCGACGACAGCTGCCGGTGCAGGTCGGCCGCGCGCCGCCGCACCTTGAAGCCGCCGGGCAGCACGCCGTCGGTGCGCGAGCCGCGCGCCACGCAGTCCTGCATCACCTGCCAGATGTGCAACAGGCCGGCGTCGATCTCGTCGTCGGTGCGCCAGTGCCGTTCGTTGCGCCGCATGATCTGCGCGATGCTGCAGCGCTCGCGCGCGGCGATCGTCAGCAGGTCGGCGCCCGAATGGAAGGGCAGCGGCAGCACCGTGGTGTCCGGCGCCAGCACCTTCTGCTTGCTGCCGTCGGCCGCCAGCTCTTCGCTGACGACAAAGCCGCCGCCCACCGAGTAGTAGGTGCGCGCCGCGAGTTCGCCACCCTCGGTGTCGTACGCGACGAAGCGCATGCCGTTGGCGTGGAAGGGCAGCGTCTGCCGGCGGAAGAAGACCAGGTCGGTCTTCTCGTTGAACGTGATCGCGTGCTCGCCCAGCAGCTGCAGCTGCTTGCCGCTGCGAATGGCGTCGAGGTGGGCCGGGATCGCATCGGGATCGACGCGGTCCGGCTCGTGCCCCGCGAGCCCGAGCAGCACCGCCTTGTCGCTGCCATGCCCCTTGCCGGTCGCGCCGAGCGAGCCGTACAGCTCGGCCAGCACGCGTGCCTCACGGGGCAGCAGGCCGTCGTGCTGCAGGCGCAGCGCGAACAGCCGCGCTGCGCGCATCGGCCCCACCGTGTGCGAGCTCGATGGGCCGATGCCGATCTTGAACAGGTCGAAGACCGATACGGCCATGGCGCGCTTTCAGGTGGGGGGATCAGCTGTAGTCGGACAGCGGGGGGCAGCTGCAGAACAGGTTGCGATCGCCGTAGACGTTGTCCACGCGACCCACCGGCGACCAGTACTTCTGCTTCTTCAGGCTCTTGAGCGGGAAGGCCGCTTCCTCGCGCGAATACGCATGCGGCCACTCCGCCTTCATCAGCGCGCCGGTGGTGTGCGGCGCGGCCTTCAGCGGGTTGTCGTCCTGCGGCCACTGCCCCTGCTCGACCTTGCGGATCTCCTCGCGGATCGCGATCATCGCGTCGCAGAAGCGGTCCAGCTCGACCAGCGGTTCGCTCTCGGTCGGCTCCACCATCAGCGTGCCGGCCACCGGGAAGCTCAGCGTCGGCGCATGGAAGCCGTAGTCGATCAGGCGCTTCGCGACATCCTCGGCGCTGACGCCCGAGGTCTCCTTCAGCGGGCGCAGGTCGAGAATGCACTCGTGCGCCACGCCGCCGCCCTTCACGCCGGCGATGTTGCCGCTGTAATGGATGTCGTAGTGGTCGGCCAGGCGTGCGGCCACGTAGTTGGCGCTGAGGATCGCCGTCTCGGTCGCGGCCTGCAGGCCTTCCGAGCCCATCATGCGCACGTACATCCAGCTGATCGGCAGCACGGCCGCATTGCCCAACGGTGCGGCCGAGACCGCGCCCACCTGGGAGTCGGTGCCGATGCCCGCCGCGCGGTGCGCCGGCAGGAAAGGCACCAGGTCGGCCGCCACGCACACCGGGCCGACGCCCGGCCCGCCGCCGCCGTGCGGGATGCAGAAGGTCTTGTGCAGGTTCAGGTGGCTCACATCGCCGCCGAACTCACCCGGCGCGGCGATGCCGACCAGCGCGTTCATGTTGGCGCCGTCCACGTACACCCGCCCGCCGTGCTCGTGCACCAGTGCGCACAGCTCCTTCACGCGCGTCTCGAACACGCCGTAGGTGGAAGGGTAGGTGATCATCACGCAGGCGAGGTTCGCGCTGTGCTGCTCGCACTTGGCCTTCAGGTCGGCGAGGTCGACGTTGCCGTCGGCATCGCACTTCGTGACCACCACCTGCAGCCCCACCATCTGCGCGCTGGCCGGGTTGGTGCCGTGCGCCGATTCGGGGATCAGGCAGATGTTGCGGTGGCCCTCGCCACGCGACTTGTGGAAGGCCTTGATCACCAGCAGCCCGGCGTACTCGCCCTGCGAGCCGGCATTGGGCTGCAGGCTGATGCCGGCATAGCCGGTGGCCTGGCACAGCCAGTCGCGCAGCTGCTGGTCGAGCAGCGCGTAGCCGGCCAGCTGGTCAAGCGGTGYGAACGGGTGCACGTTCGCGAACTCCGGCCAGGTGATCGGGATCATCTCGCTGGTCGCGTTCAGCTTCATCGTGCACGAGCCGAGCGGGATCATGCTGCGGTCGAGCGCGAGATCCTTGTCGGACAGGCTGCGGATGTAGCGCAGCATCTCGGTCTCGCTGTGGTGCGTGTTGAACACCGGATGCGACAGGAAGGCGCTGCGGCGCGCCAGCTCGGCCGGCACCAGCGCGGCCACGCCCTTCTCGCTGCGCGCCCACAGCGCGGCGCTGTCGAGCGGGCGGGACGGCACGATGCGCAGCAGCGCGTCGATGTCGCCGCGCGTGGTGGTTTCGTCCAGCGAGATGCCGACGCTCGCGGCCGAGGCGCGGCGCAGGTTGAACCCCGATTCGCGCGCGGCCTGCAGCACGGCCTCGGTGCGGCCGCCGGTCCGCACCTCGAGCGTGTCGAACGCGCTCTCGTGCGCCAGCGTGCAGCCGGCTTCCTTCAGGCCGGCCGCCAGCACAGCGGTGTAGCTGGCGACGCGGCCGGCGATGCGTTTCAGGCCTTGCGGCCCGTGGTACACGGCGTACATGCTCGCGATCACCGCCGGCAGCACCTGCGCGGTGCAGATGTTCGACGTGGCCTTCTCGCGGCGGATGTGCTGCTCGCGCGTCTGCAGCGCGAGGCGGTAGGCCGGGTTGCCGTGCACGTCGACGCTGACGCCGACCAGCCGGCCGGGCATCGAGCGCTTGAACTCGTCCTTGGTCGCCATGTAGGCGGCGTGCGGGCCGCCGTTGCCCATCGGCATGCCGAAGCGCTGCGTGTTGCCGACCGCGATGTCGGCACCCATCTCGCCAGGGGGCGTGATCAGCGTCAGCGCCAGCAGGTCGGCGGCGACGATCGCGAGGCCGCCGGCCGCATGCACCGCGGCGATCACCGGCGCCAGGTCCTGCACGACGCCGTTGACGCCGGGGTACTGGAACAGCGCGCCGAAGGGCTTGTCCTTGGCCGCATCGGCGGCCGGGCCGGTGACGACCGCGAGGCCGAGCGGCTCGGCGCGCGTGCGCACCACCTCGAGCGTCTGCGGCAGCACGTCGTCGGCGACGAAGAAGGTGGTGCTCTTGCTCTTGCCCACGCGCAGCGCGAGCGTCATCGCCTCGGCGGCGGCGGTGGCTTCGTCGAGCATCGACGAGCCGGCGATCGCCAGCCCCGTCAGCTCGCAGACCATGGTCTGGAAGTTGACGAGCGCCTCCATGCGGCCCTGCGAGATCTCGGCCTGGTAGGGCGTGTAGGCGGTGTACCAGGCCGGGTTCTCGAGGATGTTGCGCAGGATGACGCCGGGCGTCAGGGTGCCGTGGTAGCCCTGGCCGATGAAGCTCTTCAGCACCTGGTTGCGCGCGGCGATGCCCTTCAGCTCGGCGAGCGCCTGCGCCTCGGTCAGCGCGGCGGGCAGCTGCATCGGCACCGGGCGGGCAATGGCGCGCGGCACGATCGCGTCGATCAGCGCGCGGCGCGATGCGGCGCCGATGGCAGACAGCATGTGCCGTTCGTCCGCCTCCTCGATCCCGATGTGGCGGGCGACGAATTCGGTGGCGTTCTCGAGGGCGCCCAGGGGYGTGGCGGCGGACATCAACATGGCAGTTCCGTGTGAAGAGAGGGTCGGCAAGGTCGTAGCCCGGATGTCAATCCGGGACTCGCGGCAAGCCTCAGGCGTTCTTGACGAGCTCGTCGTAGGCGGGTTGGTCCATCAACTGGTCGAACTCGCCCATGTCGGTGACGTGCACCTTGAAGAACCAGCCGTTGCCCAGCGGATCGCTGTTGGCGAGCGACGGGTCGGCGCGCAGCGCCTCGTTGACCTCGACGATCTCGCCGGCCACCGGCATGTACAGGTCGGCGGCGGCCTTCACCGATTCGACGACGCCGGCGACCTCGCCCTTCTTGAAGGTGCGGCCGACTTCCGGCAGGTCGACGAAGACCACGTCGCCCAGCGCATCCTGCGCGTGGAGCGTGATGCCGACGGTGGCGGCCTCGTGGTCTTCGATGTTGATCCACTCGTGGTCGGGGGTGTACATGGTCGTCATCGGGGTCTCCTTGGGAACGAGGTCAAAGGGGTTGAAAGGAAATCAGCCACGGAAGTACCGGTGCGGCGAGAACGGCATCGGCGCGACGCGCATCGGCTGCCGCTTGCCGCGCACCTCGGCGAACACCTCGTGGTGCGGCAGCGCGTGGTTGCCGGCGAGGTAGGCCATCGCGATCGGCTGGTTGACGCTGGGCGACAGCGTGCCGCTGGTCACGTGGCCGAGCTTGTGGCCCTGGCCGTCGACGATGGTGGCGCCTTCGCGCACCGGCACGCGCTCGAGGCCGAGCAGGCCGACGCGCTTGTTCGTCGGGCCGTGGGCGAACTGCCCGTCGATCACGCTGGCACCGGGGTAGCCGCCGGCGCGCGCGCCACCGGCGCGGCGCACCTTCTGGATCGCCCAGGTGAGGCCGGCCTCGACCGGCGTGGTCTTCTCGTCGATGTCGTGGCCGTACAGGCACAGGCCGGCTTCCAGGCGCAGCGTGTCGCGCGCGCCGAGGCCGCAGGGCTTGACCTCGGGCTGGGCGAGCAGCGCGCGGGCCAGCGATTCGGCCTGGTCGGCGGCGACCGAGATCTCGAAGCCGTCTTCGCCGGTGTAGCCGGAGCGGGTCACGAAGCAGTCGGCGCCGGCCAGCGTCAGCGCGCGGCCGGTCATGAAGGTGAGGGTGGCGGCATCGGCATTCAGGCGGGCCAGCGCCTTCACGGCCTGCGGGCCCTGCAGCGCGAGCAGCGCGCGCTCGGGCAGCGGCTGCACGGTGCACTTGTGGGCGATGTGGGTCACCAGGTGCTTGATGTCGGCGTCCTTGCAGGCGGCGTTGACGATGACGAGCAGGTCGTTCTCGCGGCGCGTGATCATCAGGTCGTCGAGGATGCCGCCGCTGGTGTTGGTGAAGAAGCCGTAGCGCTGCTTGCCGACGGCGAGGTCGACGATGTCGACGGGCACCAGCGATTCGAGGGCCTTGGCGGCGTCGGGGCCGACCAGGCGGACCTGGCCCATGTGGGAGACGTCGAACAGCGAGGCGGCGCTGCGGCAGTGCTTGTGCTCGGCGATGATGCCGCCGGGGTAGTTCACCGGCATTTCGTAGCCGGCGAAGGGCACCATCTTGGCGCCGAGTTCGAGGTGAAGTGCGTGGAGGGGGGTCTTGAGCAGGGGGCTGTTCGTTGACGAGGACAGCGGT